>JAICUO010000377.1 GCA_025935815.1 Streptosporangiaceae bacterium | reverse complement strand
GAAGAACGCGACCCCGGCCGCGGCGACCAGCATGAACACCGCCATGCCGGCGTAGCCCCCCATGGCCAGCGGGCGCCGGCCGAACTTGTCGATCCAGCGGAAGGCGAAATAGGTCGCGATCACGTTGACCGCGCCCAAGATCGCGGTGACCTCGACCCCGGCCACTGCGGCGGCGACGGGATCGTGCCCGCTCTGGAAGAAGGTCGCCAGGATCTTCGGGCCGTAGTAGAACGGAACGTTGATCCCGGTGATCTGCTGGAAGATGAAGAACACGCAGACCACGATCAGCGCCCGGATCACGCCCTTCGTCCACTGAGACTTCCGCCGCCGTTCTTCCACCGTGCCCCTGAGCTGCTCAGCGGCCGCGCGGATCTCCTCTTCGGTGGTCTCCATCCCGAGCTGGCCGAACGCCTTCCTGGTATCGGCGTAGCGCTCATGCAGCATGAGCCACCGGGGGGACTCGGGCATCCTGGACCGCAGCGCCACGGCCAGTATCGCCGGGAGCGCGCCGACGCCGAGAATGAGCCTCCAGTCGAGGTTGCCAGCGCTATGCGGCATGGCCACCAAGACGACCACGGCCACGAGATAGGACACCAGGATTCCCACGGTGATCATCCACTGCTGGATGATGCTCAGCTGGCCTCGCCGGTCGCGGGGCGCGAACTCTGCGATGTAGGCGGTGGCGATCGCGGAGTCGGCCCCGATCGCGAGCCCGATGAGCGTGCGCGACGATAGCAGCATGAAGGCATTCACGGTGAACGCCGACAGGATCGCGCCGATGGCGTAGATGGCGGCGTCGGTGATGAGCAGGGTCTTGCGCCCGAAATGGTCGGTCAGCGGCCCGGCGATGAGAGCTCCCGCGCCGGCGCCCAGGGATGCGCCGGCCACCAGGTAACCCGTCCAGAAGCTCGACAGGTGGTAAGGAATGAAGTCCAGCGCCGCGCCTATGTTGGCGGTGTCGTATCCGAAGAGAAACCCGCCGACGCACGCCAGCACAGCCAGGTACCAGTAGAAGTTCGTCGGGATCCGCGAATCCAGGTCCTCGAGCACATTGCGCCCTGACGGCCGCGTGGCTCTGGCCTCAGATACCATCGGCACGCCCTCCTCAGTTCGTCCCGGCCATCTCGCCCCGGCCGGCTGCCGCGCCGAGCTACCCGCGTGGCCGGACGGCAAACTCCAGGGCGCGGCAGCGAGCGGCATGCTCCAGCTGCCGCGGGTCATCGGCGTCGCGCGGACCCCGGCTAGCTCCGGCAGTCGCATCCCGGTCGCCTCGAACACGGCGATCACCGCGGCCTGATCCTCTGGTCACTGGCCCTGGCCGGGACCTGCCCGGACGGTTGCCCACCAGGCCGCGATCTCGGCGCGGCGGGCGGCGCCCAGTTTCGCGAGGATGTGCGTGACGTGCGCCGAGATCGTCTTGGGGGCGAGCACCAGTTGCTGCGCGATCTGCCGGTTGGTGAGGCCGGCCGCGACGAGCTGGGCGACCTCGAATTCGCGGGCGCTGAGTGGGTGCCAGGGCTCGGCCGACCGCGCCAGGTCGAACTGGGTGGTGAGCCGGTCGGCGGCCGCGATGACGGCGCTGGCGCCGACGCCGGCCGCGGCGGTACGGGCCTCGTCCAGGAACACGGCCGCCTCGCCGCGGCGCCGGGCCCTGACCGCGGCCTCGGCGAGGTCCAGCCGAGTCCACGTGCCCTCCCAGAACCGGCGCCGGGCCCGCCACCCCCGGCTGGCCGACTCCAGCGCCTGGCGGGCCGCGGACACCTCGCCGTGGGCGAGCAGGATCAGTCCCCGGCCCTGGTCGATCGCGGGCAGCGTGCCCGGGATGGCGCGGGCGTTGAGCACCGCGCCGACCCGGTCTGACCAGCTCTCGGCGGCGGCGATGTCGCCAAGCGCCAAGTAGGCCCGCACGCCGGTCAGCAGGTTGGAAAAAGGTAGGCAGCGCCGGTGACCTCGGCGCAGGCACGGTAACCATGCTCGCAGAGCGTGAGCGCGGTGTCGTAGTCTCCCTGGCAGCGCGCGGCTTCGGCCAGGCCCCACAGCGGCGGCGATATCCGGTTGAGCTCGGCCATCTGCTCGGCCTCGGCGCGCGCCTCGCGCAGAAGCGTGTCAGCGGTTCCCCCGTCATCGCGCCCCATCGCCAGGAAGCCCAGGGCGTACCGCGCGGTGATCCGGGTGGTGATTCCGCCGCGCCCGTCGGCGAGCGCCTGCTGGGCGGTCTGGGCGGCTGCGTCCCACTGCCCGGTTGCCCAGTAGACGTGGGCCAGGTGCGATGCCATGAAGTGCCGGTGATTCCACAGCTCGGCCTGCTCGGCATAGCGGATGCCGTCAGCGAGCCAGCGCTCACCGCGGTCGTATTCCACCAGCTCGGACGCGGCTGACCCGATCAGGCGGTACCCGCGGGCCGCCTCCGCCTCCTGGTGCGCGCCGTGGGCGCGGGTGATCGAGTCCTCGAGCAGCTGCCAGCCCTCATCCATCCGGCCGACGAAGACCAGCACCGTCCCGAGGGTGGCGATGGCGTTGATTGCGGCCTCATCGGCGCCCGCCCGCAGGCTTTCGGCCCGGCTGACCTCCCCGTGCGCGATGGCCTCGTCAAGGCGGTCATCAAGCAGGTAGGCGGCGGCCATCGCGGAGTGCAGCCGGACCCGCTCACGATCCCCACTGTGCAGCCCGTCCAGATCGTCCAGGTCGTCCAGGTCGTCCAACGCGGTCTGCAGCCTGGCCACGCGGGCATCCAGGCTCTCGCCGAGCAGGTGCGCAACCGCGGCCATTCGCGGCGCCAGCGCGGCTGCCGCCCGCGCCTCACCAGCGCCGACGGCCAGTTCATGAGCGGCCCGGTAGGCCTCGGCGGCGGCCGTGTTGTCGTCGGTGGCCGCGGCCTCGTCGCCCAGCGCGGCGAACAACGCGGCCCGGTCCAGCGCCCCGAGGCCGGCGGGCAGGTTGCGTACCGCCCGGCGGTAGAGCTCCAGCGCCTGGCCGTGCGCCGACATCGAGGCGGCCTCACCCGCGGCGGCGGCCGCGTGCTCGAAGGCGGGCCCGGGACATCCTGCCTGCTCGAACTGCGCCGAGATGAACGCGTCGCGGTAGCCGCGCTGGGCCGCGGCCCGTGCCACCCTCTCGTGCAGGCGGCGCCGCACGGGCAGGTCAGTGTCCGCGTAGAGGGCGTCGCGGATCAGCGCGTGCCGGAAGTCGAAGCTGACCGCGTCATTGCCGGGGATGACGAGATATGCGTCCTGCAGTTCGCGCAGGGCATCAGCCACCTCGTCCGGGTCGCTGCCAGTGATCTCGGTCAGCAGGTCGAAATCGAAGGAACGCCCGATCACCGCGGCGGCCGACGCGACCTCGCGGGTACGCGTGGCCAGCTGCCGGGCGCGGCTCAGCACGGCGTCGCCCAGCGTGCCGGGTACCGCGACCGACTGCACCAGCGCGCCGGCGGCCGGCGTCAGGGCGTCGTCGTCGATGGCCGCGAGAAGCTCCTCCACGTGCAGCGGGATGCCGTCGCTACGCTGGTGAACCGCCGCTACCACCCGGCCCGGCGCGGGCCTGCCGAGGACCGCGCTGACCAAGGTCGCGGTCTGGGCCAGCCCTAGGCGCGGCAGCCGGATCTCCTCGGCGAGCCGCTGGCCCAGCAGCCGGGCCCGCAGCTCACGCATGGGCAGCGCGGGGTAGAGCTCGTCGCTGCGGTAGGCGCCCGCGACCAGCACCGGTCGTGCCGACAGGCGTCCGGCCAGGTGCCCGAGCACGTCCAGGCTCAGCTCGTCGGCCCAGTGCAGGTCCTCCAAGACGATCAGGATCGCACCCCCAGGATCCACGGTAACCAGCAGGTCGGCTAGGTCCTGGACCAGCAGACGGCGGCGGTGGTGCGCGTCACCGGCCTCGGCGGACATCAGGCGTACCCGCGTCGTCAGGCTCTGCCCGAGGGCGCCCAGAACCGGGGTCCGGGCCGACACCAGATCGCTGGCCAGGTCCAGCAGCAGGCCCGCGAACGACTGCCCGTCGCCGGGGAACGCCGATGCCCGAACCACCGAGAAGCCACGGGCGTGAGCCTGGCGCGCGATAGCGCCGAGCAAGCGGGTCTTGCCGATGCCCGCCTCGCCCGCGACGAACAGCAGCCGGCCCGAGCCCGCCGCGGCATCGGCGAGCCGACCCTCGACAAGGGCAAGGAAGTCATCCCTGCCGACCATGACCGGTGACTGGATCACGCCGCGCGCTGGCCCTGGGCACCCCCTCGGGATTAAGTATCGCGGCCGCCCCGATTAGGGCACATGCCCGATGACCGGCACGCGCCCGCGCGCCGATGCTGAGTAGAGCCAATACGCATCCCAGCGCCTTTCGCGGGCGCTCCCGAGAAGGAGTTATCGAGTGCCACTGTTCATGGACGTCCACAACCTCGGCACCGGCGTGTCGATGGACGATGTCGCCAAGGCCCACGAGGCCGACCTGGCCACCCAGGGCGAATACGACGTCAGCTACCTGCGCTACTGGGTGGACGAGGGCAAGGGGCAGATCTTCTGCCTGGTCCAGGCGCCTGACGCCGAGGCCGCCGCCGAGGTCCACCGCAAGGCCCACGGCCTGGTGGCGGATGCGGTCTACCAGGTCCAGGAAGGTGCCTGACAGCACCCCTGGCCGTCGAACCCGGCCCGCCGCCGTCCGGCCCCTTCGCGGTCTGGACGGCGGCGGGCCTGGGACCTGCCCCAGCCGCCGGTCAGCATCCGGGCCGTGTCGGTGACCGGCGAGTACAAGCGGGCGACGGCGTCATTCAACACGATCGCCGAGGACTACGCGAGCAGCGGGCGGCCCGGGACCTGTGGGCGCCGTCCGGACTCGGGCCGGGCGACTTCGACGTCGCGCTGTTCTACGACGCCTTAACCCCTCCGTGCTGATGAGCCTGGAGGACTGGGGCTTTTGCGAGGTCGGCGAGAGCGGTCCGTTCGTGGCCGACGGGCACATCCGCCGGGAGGGAAAGCTGTCGGTCAACCGCACGGCGGCCACCTCGCCGAGGTCTACCTCCAGGGCAGCATCCACCTACTGGAAGCCGTGCGCCAGCTGCGAGGCACCGCCAGGAACCAGGTCGACGGCGCCGGACGTGGCGCTGTACGGCTCCGGCATCGGCGCCTCCCCCGGCGGCGGCATCCCGCTGCGCCGGACTCAGTGAACCCCTAAGCGGGAGACCTCTTCGGGATGCTCTGGCCCACCCGCGTTCGAAGCAATCGGCTTACCGGAGCTAGGCCCGTCTGCCTGGAGCGGGGCTAGAGCCGGAGAGCCCGATCCAGTTTGCGAGCTGGATGAGTTGGGAGGACGGCTTTCGGCTGCCTCGGATCAAGGTAGTGACGGTGTCACTAACGGCGGGGTTGCAGCGGGTGTGCTGAGGGGCGGACTGGCGGGCTTGCCAGAGCGCGGTGACTGCCTGGTCCCGTTGGCCGGCCCAGCAGTGGGCGCGGGCCGCCTCGATGTGGAAGTGGGAGCGGCGCTCGGCGGGAAGGGCGCATGGCGGCTGCCATTGCGTGCTGAGGTTGACGGCGCGGCCGATGTCGTGGCTCTCGACGGCTAGGGCGAGTTCGTGCACGCGGACGCTGCTCGGGCCGAAAGCGGTGCCGTGGTAAATGCCGTCTGGCACCTGTTGCGCGGCTGCACAGGCGTCCGCTAGCCGGTCGGCCGCTTCCTCGGGTAGCCCGGAGCGGCCGGCCAGGACAGCGGCGCGCATACACAGCGATCCGTGCATGGCCAGGGCTGCGACAAGGCTGGCAGGTGGCATCGCGCCGATGGCGGCATCCAGCACGCGCAGGCCGTGGCGAGCATGCTGCCCGTTGAAGAAGAGCTCGGCGCGCACGTAGGCGCTCATCTGCTCAAGCAAAGGGTCTGCCGAGCGGGCAGCCGCCCAGCGGATGAGGTCGGTCGCCCGGGCTGACATGTCATGGTGGCCGTGCTTGTCGGCGATGGCGTCGGCGGCGCGGTAGGCGAGGGCCAGCAGTCCGAACGCCTGCTCCTGCTCCAGTCCGGAACTGCCGAGCGCTGCTGCCGTAAGGCCGGCGATTAATCCAGGAATCAGGTCGGCGAGCTTCGCGTACTGGGCGGCAAGCCGCCACGTAGTCGCCGACTCCGTTAGTTGACGTAGTTGCGGGAGGGGCAGGCGAGCAGGCAGTGGGTCTGGCGGGATGTCATAGGCATCCATGGCCTCGCGGAGCAATGGGAGCGCGTCAGCGATTCGAGCTGGTGCGGAGCGGTCCCGGTCTGCGAGCGGGACCGGGCCGAACACAGTGGCGAGTGCGGCGCGGACGCCGGGAGTTAGCGACCGGGTGCCCTGCTCGATCTTGCGGAGCAAGCTCAGGGAGATCATCGCCCGATGAGAGAGCTCCCGCTGGGTGAGTCCACAGGCCTTGCGTGCAACGGCGATAGCCCGTCCCTCGGCATCGTCGTCGGTGCATTCGGCCGACCGAGCCGCTGGCGTGCTCATGAAACCAGGATCTCGCATGGGGCATCTCCCGCCAGGAGCGCAGTTCAGCGGGCTGGACTCATCACCCGGGCAGGCAGGCTTCGGGTGCGAGCAGGCCGGGCAATTCGGTCAGGGACGTGATACGCCAGTCCGCCAGGCGCCTGACGACTGGGTCGTCGGCCCACAGGTGACCCCAGGGACCACGTCGAATATGGGCGGCGCGTAGCCCAGCGGCTTTGGTGGGCACTAGGTCGTTGTCGCGGTGGTCGCCGACATAGACAATCTGTTCCGGGCAGCCGGGCGCGGCGTCGATGATCCTGCGGAAGAACGCGGGGTCGGGCTTGGCGACGCCCCATTCGGCCGACGTGGCGATCAGGTCGGCGGGCAGTCCCAGTTCCCGGAAGATCCGCCCGGCCCTAGCAGTCTGGTTCCCGGCGATGCCTACCCACAGGCCCAGGTCGCGCAGCGCGGCCAGCGCCGGGCGGGCATCGGGGTAGAGGTCGGCCTCACCGTAGTCCTCCCCGGCGCCGGCCGCCTCGCGGCGCTGCCGCTCGGCTGCCAGGTCGAAGCCGGGCCGGAAGTAGCCGAAGGTCTCAGCATTATTCCGCCCGGCGGCGGTCACCGCGCCGAGCACGGCGGAGAAGGTGTGGCGGGGAACGCCAAGCCAGTCAGCCCAGGCGCCAAACTCACGGCCGTCGTCTAGCAGCGTCTCGCCAACGTCGAAGATTACCGAGACCACCGTCATGCCCGCTCTCCTTCTCGCGCCGCCCGCCGAAAGGCTACGCGGGTACGCGGCCACCCAGCGAGACGCTGAGCTGGATGTGTCACTGACTGTGGCACTTACCCGGCCAGGACCGGGCGATGGTGACATCAGATGCCACGGCGGATCGCGCCTGGGGCATCGACATCGGCGGCCGACCGCTGCGGGACTGCGTCATCGTGCGGCCACCGTCGCAGCTGGGGTACGGACGGGCCTCGTATGAGCTAAACATGGGGTGCAACTACGACTGTAAGCACTGCTATCTGGGCCTTAAGGAGTTCGCCGGCCTGGACTGGCCCGCGCGGGAGCTGATCCTCACGATCATGCGCGACTCCGGCGTGCTCTGGCTGCAGCTGACCGGTGGTTGTTTTCGCACTCGCCGTGTCCCGCAGGGGACGTGTCTCATTCGCTTGAGTTCGGCTGTTGCGAGAGATTTATTGTCCGGGCTGTGCCGGGGTGCAGTTCGCGGACGTTGGCGTGCCGGTGCAGGCGTAGTAGCTCTG
>JAICUO010000777.1 GCA_025935815.1 Streptosporangiaceae bacterium | reverse complement strand
TGACCGCGTCGAGCGTCAGGTCGGTGGCGCCGGTGATCTGGTTCGCGAGGACGTAGATGGCCGCGAAGACGACCATGAACAGGCTGCCCCGGGTGGCGTTCGCGAGATCGGCCGCGGCCGCCATGGTGTCCGCGTCAATGGTGAAAACGTGCATCGAGTACGGGCTGGAATAGCGTGGCGGGTGCCCGTGATCGGTCGGCATGACGAATTCCCGTGCGCCGTCGAGTTTGGCCGCCCAGTAGCTGAGCGCTCCGTCGTCGTCGGTGCTGGCGGCGCTGGCCCGCTGCCAGTCGACGTACTCGCGGTACTGCCGCATCTGCGGCAGCACCGGCTCGCTGCCGCTGACCCGGGCGGCGTAGAACGCCCCGAGGTCGCGCAGGATGATCCCGATCGACCAGCCGTCAGAGACCGTGTGGTGCACCGTGAGGAACAAGGCGCTGTCGCGGTCGTCGAACCGGGCCAGCAGCCCGCGCAACAGCGGTACCTCGCGGGTGCTGATCGTGCCGGTCTCGGCCTCGACGAACAGCTCCTGGATGACCTTGTCCCTGGACTTGCCGGCGGCGTCCGGCAGATTCCTGATCTCGAGCGGTACCTGGCACGGCGGGAGCACCATCTGGTAAGGCGGGTCGGCGTCCCTGACCACCAGGGTACGCAGTAGCTCATGGCGGGCGACCACGTCGTCGAGCGCGCCCTGGAGCACGGCCAGATCCATCGGGCCGGTGATGCGAAGCACGACCACGATCAGGTACCGGTCGCCGAACGGCCCGTTGTGGTCGCCCTTGTCCATCGTCAGGAACCATTCCTGGGTGAAGGACAGGGGGTAGCGCTTCGCTTCCTGATCGCGTGCCACTGAGGTGTCTGTCATCGCCGCAACTCCCTTGCCTTTGCCTGGGCTACTTATGAGTGCTGGCCATCTGGCCGAGGCGGCCATCGAGGTCGGCTACTGTCGGCGCCCTGAACAGGTCGGCCATCGTTATCCGCACGTCGAGATCGGCGTTGATGCGCCCGGCCAGCAGCATTGCCTCGACCGAGCGGCCGCCGAGGTCGAAGAAGTCGTTGTTGACCCCGCACCTGGCCACCCGCAGCACCTGGGCGAACAGCTCGCACAGGAGTTCCTGGCGGGGCGTGGCCGGGGCCTGGTAGGGAAGCAGGCCGTTCAGCTCGGGCACCGGCAGCGCGGCCGCGTCGAGGTCCCCGGCGGCGGTCACGGGGATCTCGTCGATCACCATGATCACCGCCGGCATGCAGCCGTTGCTCAGCGCCTTCCTGGCGTGGGCGTGCACCTCGGGCAGGTCCAGGCCGGGACCGGACGGCACGACGTAGGCGATCAGGCACGCGTCGGGCTGGGCCGCGCCGTGCCCGACGACCGCGACGTCGGCCAGCCCGGGGAAACCGGCCAGGGCCTTCTTGACTTCACCGATGCTTTCAGAGTCCGTCAACAACCCACCGTCCATCCGCGGATGCTGCACGAATTGGCGCACCGGCCGACTGTCGGCCGCGCCCTTACGATCGCAGCGCGCGAAGGCCAGCCGCACCTTCCCCGGTTGCGCGGCCCGACGTGCCCCGGTCTTGCGAGGATCTGGTCGCCCAGCTCATGCGCGTGTGGGCAATCCGCGAGGTGGGCGCTGCGATTCGCGGCTGGCACGCTGGGGGAGGCTTACGTGTTTGAGTGGCTGCCTAGGGTGAGGGATGGGCCGACGATGACGCAGGGTGAGGCTGTTGAGACCGGGATATTCCCCCCGGATCCGGCGTCGGCCGCCGGGCCGACGGCCGGGGCAGCCACCGGGGCACCGCACCGGGTCCGGCTTCCGGGGACGGCGTGGAGCATGTGGCGGGACGTCGCCGTGCGCGGCGCCGGCTTCCCCGCGGACATGATGCTGGCTATCTGCGATGAGCCGCTGGCGCGCGGCGCGGACCTGGCTGGCGAGGACCCGGCCGGGCGGCTGGCGTATGACAAGGCGTATGCCGATGCCGTCGGCCGACTGTCTCGTGTCATCGCCGGCGTTTACGCCGACCCGCGCTTCCAGGAGGCGGTCGCCTGGCAAAATCCGGGGCTGGCGCAGTTCCTGCACGACCATGATCCCGGCCCGGATGCGCCGCGGCGGAACCAGCAGCAGCGCAACCGGGAGCTGGTGGTCGCGGGTTACCTGCAGCGGTACTGCCTGAAGAACGACACGATCGGGTTCTTCGGCCCGGTCGGCTGGGCGAGCGCGGGGCATGACGGGCCTGGCCTGGTGGTGGTGCCAGGAGAGCAGCTGCTGGTCCGCCGGACCACGTACTTCGAGGTGTGGGCGATCGACAAGGTCGCCGCCGGGATCGCCCGGCAGGGGCGGGCGCTGGGCTGGCTGCGCCCGCGGCGGGCCCGGTCGGTGTTCCTGGCCGGGAACGTGCTGCACCGGCCGCACCAGCGCCCGGTCACCCTCACCGACGCCGAGCTGCGGATCCTCGAGGCCTGCGACGGCCGCGCGACGATCAGCGAGGTGCTCCAGGCAGCAGGCACGCCCCAGGGCCGCGCCCTGCTGGACCGGCTGGCCGGGCTGGGGGCGCTGCGGCTGAACCTGGAGGGCCCGATGCACGCCTGGCCGGAACGGCTGCTGCGGGAGGAGCTTGAGCTGATCGCCGACCCCGCTGCCCGGGCGGCGGCGCTGGAGCCGCTGGACCGGATGGTCCGGGCACGGGACGCGGTGGCCGCCGCGGCCGGGGACCCGGCCGCGCTGCGGCGGGCGCTGGCAGGCCTGGCCGACACGTTCGAGCAGGTGACGGGCACGGCATCGAGCCGCAAGGCGGGGGAGAACTACGCCGGGCGGGCGCTGGTCTACCACGATACCGTCCGGGACGTGCGGGTGGAGCTGGGCGAGGCGGTGACCCGCGCGCTGGCGGCGCCGCTCGGCCTCGTGCTGGACAGCGCCCGCTGGGTAGTCAACGACATCACCGACAGGTACCGGGAGTACTACACGGACCTGCTGGACCGCGAGAGCGCCCGCACTGGCGGCCCGGTGCCGCTGCAGCGGCTGCTCACCATCGCATCAGGCGAATCAGGCCGCCTGTCCCTCAACGACGACCGCCGGGAATTGGGCACGCTCGTCGCGGCGAGCGTGGCTGAGCTCCAGCGGCGCTGGCAGCAGGTACTCGGCCCGCCGTCCTCCGACCGCAGGCACCAGGTCAGCGCGGACGCAATCAGCGCGAGGGCCGCCGAGTGCTTCCCCGCGCGCCCGGTCACCTGGAGCGGCGCCCGGCAGCACTCACCGGACATCATGATCGCGGCGGCCTCCCCCGGCGAGGTGGAACGCGGCAACTTCCTGCTGGTCCTCGGCGAGATACACCTGACCCTCAACACCCTGGATCAACGGGTCTTCGTCGAGCAGCACCCCGACCCGGCCAGGCTCATCGCCGCCGAGCAGGCCGACCGCGGCCCGCGGCGGATCGCCGCCATCGAGCCGAAAGACCACCCGACCGTGACATCCCGCACCAGCCC
>JAICUO010000797.1 GCA_025935815.1 Streptosporangiaceae bacterium | reverse complement strand
GATTCCCCGGCCGCTGCCCCGGAGGAGTCAAGCGACTCCGCCGTCGCCGCCCCCGGCGCTCCTTCCCCCGCGCCGTCCCCGGAGCGGTGAGGCAGTCGTGAGCTCGGGGACGCGGTACGTCGAAGTCCCCGAGGGGCTGGACGGGGAGCGGCTGGACGCCGCGCTGGCCCGGCTGTTCGGCCTGTCCCGCACCACCGCCGCTGACCTCATCTCCGCGGGCAACGTGCTCGTCAACGGGCACCGGGCCAGCAAGTCCGACCGGGTGCTGGCCGGGTCACCGCTGGCCGTCACGCTGCCGCCGCCACCCGTTCCCCTGACGGAGATCCCCCGCGACCCGGTCCCGGGCCTGGCGATCGCCTACCAGGACGACGACATCGTCGTCGTGGACAAGCCGCGCGGCGTGGCGGCGCATCCCACGCCGGGCTGGAACGGCCCGACCGTGATCGGCGGGCTGGTGGCCGCCGGGGTGCGGGTCGCCACGTCGGGAGCGGCCGAGCGGCAGGGCATCGTGCACCGGCTGGACGCCAACACCACCGGCCTGATGGTGGTTGCCAAGAGCGAGCGCGCCTACAGCGTGCTCAAGCAGGCGTTCCGCGACCGCGAAGTGAGCAAGACCTACCACGCCCTCGTGCAGGGGCACCCGGATCCCCTGCACGGCACCATCGACGCCCCCATCGCGCGGCACCCTTCCGGCGACGGGCGGTTCGCCGTGGTCACCGGCGGGCGGCCCAGCGTGACGCACTACGACACGCTGGAGGCTTTCCGGGCCGCGAGCCTGGTCAGCGTCGGCCTGGAAACCGGCCGCACGCACCAGATCCGCGTGCACATGTCCGCGCTGCGCCACCCCTGCTGCGGCGACCTGCTCTACGGCGCGGATCCGGTGCTCGCCGCCCGCCTCGGCCTGACCAGGCAGTGGCTGCACGCCGTCCGGCTGTCCTTCGAGCACCCCGCCCGGGGCCGCGAGGTCACCTTCGACAGCGACTACGCCGAAGACCTCCGCCACGCCCTGGACGTCTTGCGCGCCGAAAGCTAGCCCGCCCGAGCGTGATTCCTTGCTCCCCAGCCCGAGGCGCCTGCCCCGGCAGGTACCAGGGGGCGCCTCCCGCTAAGGGGGGAGGCGCCCCCTGACCGGTCAGGTCGCCGAGCACGTGAGCCCGGACAGCGTATGGTTGGTGCCGTTGATCACCATCCCGTAGGTGGTCGACCCGTTCGCGGGGATCGCGCCGTTGTAGCCCAGGTTGGACGCGGTGATCTGCTGTCCCTTTTGCGTTACGGCGGCGTTCCAGAAGTTGTTGCCGTTGGAGATGGTCTCGGCCGTGTCGCCGAACATGAACCCCGTCGTCCAGGTGGTGGTCGGTGCCGAGCCATTGTTGGTGACGGTGAGCTGCAGCTGGAAGCCGGTGCTCCACGAGTTGGTGATCGTCGAGGTCAGCGTGCATGAGCCGGCCGGCGGGGGCGGCGGTGGCGGCGGCGTGGTCCCGCCGGCCGAGGTGGTAAAGCTGATCGGGGTGTACGCGGGCGTACAGCCGTTCGGCAGGCACGAGGCCGGCAGGGAGAAGTTGTACTGCTCGCCGTTGTTGATCAGGTTGCCCGACGCGTCGATGACCCGGATCTCAAACTGCGAGCCCCCGGTGCCGGGCCCTGTTGTCGGCGCGATGATGTAGTCGTCGCCCATGTCGGAATCCATCGCGGCATTCGTCCAGGTGCCGTTCGCGAAGTACTGCACTCCGTGAATGCCGTTGGCAAGGTGCGAGATCGCGATCGCCGGGAAGAACGGCTGGGCGCCCTGGATGGCTCCGATCTTGATGTCGCCCGAGTAGTTGGGTGCCGCCTCGAACTGCCAGGTCACGTGCCGGTTATTCCAGCTGCCGGGGAACATGGTGGCGACGGGCGCCCCGTTCAGCACGAACTTGTTCAGCGATGCCTGCGCGAGGTCGACATGGAACGGGTCGTCCTTGCACCACGCGTTGCCGTCATCGCAGCTGTCGGCGACGATCATGTCCAGCGTGGCGCCGTTGAACTGGTCGGCGACGTACCCCGACCCGCCCCGGCAGAACGGCTGGTTGGGCGCCCCGTCGTTGGTGCCGTTGCAGTTGGGGCCGATGGTGACCTTCACCCAGCGGCCGCAGTTCAGGCCGTTGTCGAACATGCCGAGCAAGGCCGCGTTGGCCGCGGAGATCGGCCGGGGCACGTTCGAGTAGTTGCCCGGCGAGTTCTGCACGTTCAGCGCGAGGAAGTCCTGCGAGTCCAGCGCCGACTGCGGCAGGCCGCAGCCCCCGAAGGGCGACCCGAGCCCGGTGAACCAGGTGGCGTTCCCGGTGACCGGGGTGGGCGTGTTGCCCGGATCGATCGCGTGGGCCGGGAGCTGGCCGAGCACCACCGCCACGCACGCCGTCACCACCGTGACGAGCGCCAACCATCGCCTGCGCATGGTCCACCTCCGCGGATCCGAAGCCTGCCGTCAGTGGCCAGGGTGCCGCCCGAACGCGGTCGGCGGCCATCCCGGCCGGCCACTGCCGGGCAGCGCCGCAGGTCAGCGCACTGTGCCAGGAAAGCGGCCATGAAAGTTCCGCGCACGCGCCCGGCTCACCCGGTCGTGACCGCCAGGGCCAGCGGGAGCACCGACGGCGCGCCCGCCTCGCGCAGCAGCTTCGCCGCGACGGTCATGGTCCACCCCGTCTCGATCCGGTCGTCGATGAGCAGGACCAGGCCGGGCTTGCTGTCGCTCAGCGCGGCGTACACCGAGCCTGGAACGGTCAGCGCCGACCACACGGAAGACAGCCGCTGGGCGCTGTTATGCCGGCGTGGCCCGGCCCCGCCGGGACTGGCATAGCCGAGCGGCCCCAGGTACGCGAGCCGGCCCACGCGGGCGATCCGCTCGGCGAGGCTGCCGATGAGCACCGGCCGCGACATCGACGGCAGCGCCGCGACGCAGGTCGGCCGCTCGTCCCAGTCCCAGGCCGCCAGCACCGCGATGATGGCGGTGACCACCTCGTCGGTGGCCGGCTCATCGGGCGCGGGCGGCGCCAGCAGCCCGCGCAGCGTAGTGCCCCAGCCGATGTCGCTGAGCCTGCCCAGCGCGCGGCCGGTCCCGGCGAGCAGCCCGGCCGGGATCTTGCCGGATGCCTCGCCAATGCCAAGGTCCTTCATGCCCGATGGCCACATCTTGCGCGGCTCGACCGCGACGCCGGGGCGCAGCAGCCGCGCCCGCGCCGCCTCGGCCTGCGCGGCTTCGGCGTGCGCGGCTTCGGCGTGCGCGGCTTCGGCGTGCGCGGCTTCGG
>JAICUO010000660.1 GCA_025935815.1 Streptosporangiaceae bacterium | reverse complement strand
GGTCCTGTACCTGCAGAACGCCTCCGACCCGATCGTCTGGTGGTCCTGGCAGCTGGCCTTCCACCAGCCGGACTGGCTCCGCGAGGCCCACGCCCCCGACGTGTCGTCCGCCATGCACTGGTACCCGCTCGTGACGTTCTGGCAGGTCGCGGCCGACCTCGCCCTGGCCACGGCGGTGCCCCCCGGCCACGGCCATACCTACGGCATGCTCCAGGGCGCGTCCTCCTGGGCCAGCATCATCTCGCCCCCCGGCTGGTCCGAAGCCCGCACCGCCGAACTAGGCAAGCTAGCACCCAACTGAACTTCCGCCAAGAGGCGACCGCGTGACACCTTTCCGCTAACGAGCCTCCCGCACCGCGCTGTTGCGGCACTTGCCCCGGAGCATGCCGGGGCGCTGGCCGCATCCCCCCAGATAGGTCGCGTCAATGCGTCGAGCAACACCATTATGGTTGTGCGATGCTCGTCGGCAGCCCATTCAGGGCGCTTACCTCCTGCGGGGTGGACGCCCCACTCTATTTACCCCGCAGGGAGCGCTGTCGCGTGCTTCTTGCCGTCCGTGCCGATGCCGTTCGGGGTCACGAACGCGGCGAGTAGGTGCGCGTCCATGGCGGCGGGCCAGTTAGGGGCTGTGAATCCGCAGGAGCACATGCGCTTCCCGGGGCCGGCCATCTCAGTGTGCGCCTGGCCGTCAGTCCCGAGGTCTGATGGCCCTGGGTCAAAGACTTCCAGCAGGTGATCGATGAAATCAGCTCTCTCGCTGGTCTTGAACAGGCACTCGCACTGGTAGATCATTGTTGGTCCCTCGCTAGTGCATCGTGGTTGGCTGTGACGGGGCTGGTGCTAGTCGTCGGGTGGCAGGGTGTCCAGGCTGAGCGCTGACCACACGAACTTGCCGCCGTTCGGGGCGGGGTACCATCCCCATCGGCTGCTGAGGGCATTGACGATGAACAGCCCCCGTCCGCTCTCAGCGTCATCGCCGGGTAGCGCCTCTCCGGGTGGCGGGGTGGGGTCCGGGTCCCACACGCGGATGCGCAGCTCGCCGCTTTCCACGGTGGCCCTGAGCGTCACTGCGACGGGCTCGGCGCCCTCGGGGGCCTTGTCCCGGCTGGCGATGACCGCGTTGGTGACGAGCTCGCTGGTGATGGTATCGACATCCTCTGTGAGCTGGGGCAGCCCCCAGACCTTGAGTGCCAGGCGGAGTGTCGCGCGGGCGTCTCCGGGGGCGGTATCCAGGGGGCCGAGCATCAGCGTCGTGTCGCGAATCGCGGGGCCTGGCCGCTGCCGCTGAGTGCGGACGGGAAGAGGCGCGGGCCCTGGTTCTGCCTCGGGCCGCGTCATGGCGGCAAGGGCTGGATCGTTTACGGCGTGTGGGTGCATGGCTTGGCTTCCCTTGCGACCAGGGGGCATCCGGCTGGACCACGCTGGTTGACTGTGGGACCCGTCCTGTGCGGAAGGGCTACGTGTTCCGTGCACCTAGAGTGCACGTACCAGGTTGGCGTATTCTAGTGACATTAAATGACTGGCACTAATCTGGCACCAGTGGCACATTTTCGGAAGGGTGACGTCACATGGTTTCACGGGAGCGGAACCCTGAGACTGACGCTAGAGGCCTGCTGGGGGAGCTGCTCAAGTTGGCGCGGCTAGAGGCTGGCTTCAGGTCCCAGGCTCAGTTGTCCGAGATCCTCCAGACGGACAGGACGAACATCACCAGGACCGAGACCGGCGACCGGCTTATCAACGGCACCCTGATGGGTGAGTGGCTGACTCAGTGCGGTGTCTCGGGTCTGGCCCGGGCGGCTATCGAGGGGTTGTGGCGGCTGTCCAAGGCATGGGGCGAGCCCGCTAAGGCGCGCACGGCACCGTGGTTCGAGACCGAAGCGGCGGCCCATACCTTGCGCTACTGGGCACCTCAGGTCATCCCTGGCATCGTTCAGACCAAGGCTTACGCGCGTGCGCTATTCGGCACCATGGGGCACGACGAGGCCAAGATCAGGCAGGACGTCGAGGACCGGATAGCTCGTCAGTCGATCCTGGCCCAGCCCGAACCGCCGACCGTCATCATCGTCTTGGATGAGTACGTCCTGCATCGGCCGATCGGGTCTCCTGAGATCATGCGCGAGCAATGCGAACGGCTGCTGCAACTGTCGGAATCCATCGTCATCCAGGTAGTGCCGCGCGACGTGGGCGCGCACCCGGGCCTGGGCGCGACGATCAACCTCGCGGCAACCGGCACCGGGCCTGAACTGCTTGGAAGCGACGGACTCGTTGAGGACACCCTCACGAATAACCCGGTGCTGGTCCGCAAGGCATCAGCTACCTTTGACAGCGTCCGAGCCGAGGCGCTGCCCCGTTCAGCGTCCCGGCGAGTCATCTCGGAGGCGATCGAGATACATGGCACAGGTAGGTAGCGGCTGGCGCAAGTCCAGCTACAGCGGCAACAGCGGGTCCATCAACTGCGTGGAAGTCGGCAACGCCGCGCGCGGCGTCGTGGTCCGAGACACCACCGACCGGGCGGGCTCGGCGCTCGCCGTTTCCGCTGGCGCGTGGCGGGCCCTGCTCGCCGAGGTTCGCGCTTCCCGGCGCTAGCCGCGATAGCAGCCCAGGGTAGCCCCGCATGAGGCTGCCCGCTTTGGCGTGTCCCCGAGCGCTGATCCCTGCCAGGCGCCCAGACGGGGCCGCGTAGATCGGCCCGCCAAGCGGTCGCCCATGCGCCGACAGGGACGCTGGACACGGAACCGCGCTCAGAGCGACCCGAACGCCCCCGGCGGGCAAATGACATGCTATCAGAGCACTGATAGCTCTGCATAGCAGTAAGAGCTAGCTGACGTTATGGCAACTCAGCGAGCATTCTATGGTAGTTATGTGACTGCTCGTCCTGTTGATCCCTTTGGGGCGGAATATGCCTATGTGCAGGTTGCCGATGATGTCCAGCGACGGATCGAAGAGGGCGAGATCTCGGCGCGGCTTCCCAGCGAGCGGAGCTTTGCCGAAGAGTACGGGGCGGCCTACACCACCGTGCGGCACGCGATGGCGATCTTGCGCGAGCGCGGGCTGATCGTCACGGTTCACGGCCGGGGAACCTTCGTGAAGCCGCCAGCATCCAGAAGCCCGCAGCCTTGAGGCATCATGCCTCCTGGGCCTGCCGTGATAGCCATGCCGGCGCCGGATCTCGTAGTTAAGGTGGGTGAACCCGCGCGTTCCCTTACTCGTATCCTCGGCCTGGGCATGCTTAGCGCAGGATGGCAAGCCCATAAGCTCAACGCCCCCGGCAAGTTCCTGTGCTCATCACCCGAGCATGACACCTAGGGCTGGGCTGCCAGCGTGACGGTGGTGCTGGCTGAACGGCCGTCCCTGACGTAGTCGAGCGTCACCTTGTCGCCCGGGCTCTTGGTCAGCGTCAGCTCCTGCAACTGGACGTTGCTGGTCGCCGGCTGGCCATCGACCTTGATGATGATGTCGCCCTGGCGCAGGCCCGCCTGCTCGGCCGGCCCGCCCGCGACGACGCCCGCGACGAACAGGCCCGAGCTGACGCCGGCCTCGGCGGCCGACGCCTCGGGGATGGGCAGCGTCTGCACGCCGAAGAACGCGTGGACCGCCCGGCCATGACTGATGAGCTGGTCGGAGATCGTCTTCGCGACGTCCACCGGGATCGCGAAGCCCAGCCCGATGCTGCCGCCCGAAGACTCGCCGGACGTGCTCGGTACCGTGGCGCCCGCCGACGGGACGCCGATCAGCTGGCCCGCGCAGTTCACCAGGGCGCCGCCGCTGTTGCCGGGGTTGATCGCCGCGTCGGTCTGCAGCGCCGACACCAGCAGCGCCGACTTGTTGTCCTCGGCGGGGACCTCGATCGTGCGGTCCAGCGCGCTCACGATTCCGGACGTCACCGTGCCGGACAGGCCCAAGGGCGCGCCGAGGGCGATGACCGGCTGCCCGACCTGCACCGAAGCCGACGAGCCGAGCGTGATGACCTTCAGGTCGCGCGGCGGCGTCACCTTGAGCACGGCCAGGTCGGTGAGCGTGTCCCGGCCGACGATGGTGGCCGGGGCGGCCACCCCGTCCGAGAACAAGACCTCGACCTTGCCGCCGTTCGCGGCGATGGCGATGACGTGGTTGTTGGTCAGGATGTAGCCATCGGACTTGATGACCTCCCCGGAGCCGGTCCCGCCGCCACCGCCGCCCGCGGCGGTCGCGGATATGGTCACCACCGAGGGGAGCACCTTGTCCGCCACCGGGG
>JAICUO010000936.1 GCA_025935815.1 Streptosporangiaceae bacterium | reverse complement strand
GGCGGCCGTCGAAGGTGATGTCGAAGGCGTTCAGGGCCGCCTTCCAGCGGTTGGTCCAGCGCTGGCGGCCCCGGCCGGTCGGGTCGAGGCTCATCAGCGCGAGGTACAGGCACTTGAGGGCGGCCTGCTCGTTGGGAAAGTGACCGCGGGCGTTCACGGCGCGTCGCAGCCGGGCGTTGACCGACTCGATCGCGTTCGTCGTGCAGATCACCGTGCGGATTTCCCGGTCGAACTGGAGGAATGGCGTGAACTCCGCCCACGCATTCTCCCAGAGCCGTATAATGGCCGGGTACTTCTTCTCCCACTTACCGGAGAATTCTGCGAATGCATCGAGCGCGGCCGCCTCGGAGGCCGCAGTGTAAACTGGCCTCAGGTCCTTGGCAGTAAGCATTCAGGTCTCCCATTTCTGATGCTGCCCACCGGGGGCTGAGGTTACGGTTGCGCCGCGTTCCGGCTGTTGGCTGACGTGGTTGCCGTGGCCTTGGGGAGAATCTCGGGCTGTGACCGTGCCGCCCGATGATGACCTCGCTGTTCTGGCTGAGGTGCAGGGCGTGCTGATCGAGGTTCTGGAGGCCCGGAACTCGGAACTGTCTGCGCGGGTGGCGGGCCTGGAGGAGCGGCTGGCCCGGCTGGAGCGGCTGGTGTCGCGGAACTCGGGGAACTCCTCGATGCCGCCGTCGGCGGATGACCTGCCTGGCCGGAAGGCCCCTGGCCAGCGGAAACGCGGCGGGTCCGGGAAGCGGCCGGGAAAGCAGCCCGGCGCGCCGGGTGCGCACCTGGCCTGGCGGGACGACCCGGATGACACGGTGCCATTGTTCCCGTCCGGGCCGTGCCAGTGCGGCCGCGACCTGACGGGCGCTGCTGACCTGGGGATCTCGGGGTCGCGGCAGGTGATCGAGGTGCCGCTGGCCGCGGCGAGGACGGTGCAGTACGACAGTCACGCGGTAGCGTGCGCGTGCGGCCGGGTGCACGAGGCCCCGCCGCCGGCGGACGCGGGCGGGGCCGGGACCGTGACCTGGGGGCTGAACGCCCGTGCCCTGGCGGTGTTCCTCATGGTCATCCACCATGTCCCGGTCGAGCGGTGCGCCGCCATCCTGGAGTCCCTCTCGGGCATCCGCCCGTCGGACGGGTTCGTCCACGCGCTCCTGGCCCGCGCCGCGGCGGCGGTCCGGCACGCGAACATGCTGGTCAGGGCGCTGGTCATCACCGCGGGCGTCGTCTGCGCCGATGAGACGCCCATCCGGGTCGGCCCGGGGCCGAAGACCAGGAAACGGTACCTGCTGGTCGCCTGCACGAACCTGCTGACCTGCTACTTCCTCGGCGACCGGACGCTGGCGTCCTTCGAGGGATTCGTGTTCCCGGACCTGTCCGGCAGCGTGGCGGTCCACGACCGGTACCAGAACTACGACGCCTTCGCCGCCGTCGCGCACCAGCTCTGCTGCGCGCACATCCTGCGCGACCTGGCCGACTGCGCCGAGAGCCACCCGGACGCCGTCTGGCCCGGCCAGGCCGCCGACGCGCTCCGCGCTCTCATCCACGCTGCCAACGAGGCCAGGGACAAGGGACTGGCTGCGGTCCCGGATGAAGTGGCAGCCGCTGACCTGCGCCTTTTCAGGTCCGCCGTCCTCGTCGGGCTGCAGCAGGTCCGCCGCGTCCCCGGCGCGAAAGCAAGGCAGAACCCCGGCCGCACACTGCTGGAATGCCTGCGCGACCGCGAGGCCGACGTGCTGCGGTTCCTGTCTGACCTGCAAGTACCGCCCACCTCCAACCAGGCCGAGCGCGACCTGCGCCCCGCGAAGACGCAGCAGAAGATCTCCGGAAGGCTACGCTCGGAGAAAGCAGCCCGCGACAGGTACGCCGTCCGCGGCTACGCATCCACCGCCGTCAAGCACGGCGCCGACGCTCTCACCGCCATACGCGATGCCCTCGCCGGAAATGCCTGGATGCCGCCCATTCCCGAAGCCGCCTGACCACATCCGCAGGCAGTCACGCAGCGCAAGCAGGCATAACGCCGAAGGAATGGCCTGAATGCTTACCACTCGACATGTGTCTTCCCATCGTGACCTATGTCGTCCTGTGGGGTGAATACCTCAAGCAGGTGGTCCGCAAGCTCCCCGGTGGCGCTGAACGCGAGGCCGCATGAGCATTGATGGCCATTCATGAATTTGTTCCGATCGTCGTTCGCG
>JAICUO010000143.1 GCA_025935815.1 Streptosporangiaceae bacterium | reverse complement strand
GGCGAGATTTCTCAATCCTGGTATTACCTGGCGGGTGTCGACGTGGCCGGTAGGACCAGCGGCCAACGCGGCGCGGTGGTGGCCTTCGGCGACTCGATCACCGACGGGCTCCGCTCAACCTTCGACGCCAACGCCCGCTGGCCCAATGACCTCGCCCGCCGGCTCGCCGCCCGGGCCGGGCGGACGCTGTCGGTCGCCGACGAGGGGATCAGCGGGGACCACCTGCTCGCCACCTCCCCGCAGTACCCCGGCGCCCTGGCCCGGTTCGGCGCCGACGCCCTGGACCAGCCCGGCGTCCGGGACATCATCGTGGAAATCGGGATCAACGACATCAGGACCGGGGCCGCCAGCGCGCAGCAGGTCATCGCCGGGTATGAGCAGCTGATCGGGCAGGCGCACGCCCGGGGCCTGAAGATCTTCGGCGCCACGCTGCTGCCGTTCCAGGGCACCGGCGGCTACACGCCGGCGCGGGAGGCCGCGCGGGAGGCGGTCAACGCGTGGATCCGCACCAGCGGAGCGTTCGACGGCGTCATTGACTTCGACGCGCTCATGCGCAGCCCCGCCGACCCGCTGTCGATGAGGCGGGCCGATGACTCCGGCGACAACCTGCATCCCAGCGACGCCGGGTACCGGGCGATGGCCGCCGCGATCAGCCTGCCCATGCTGCTGAGCGCGTGACGGCGCCCGGGGGCGGCCGCCGCCGCTAGGCGAAGCCGGACAAGACCATCGTGCGGACCTGGGTGAGGGCCTCCATCGCGTACCGGCCGCCGACCCGGCCGACGCCGCTGAGGCTGCCCCCGCCCCCGCCGAACGGCAGGTGCGTCTCCCAGTAGTTCGACGACTCGTTGACGTTCACCCAGGCGGCCCGGATCGCGTCGGCGTACCGCAGGGCGGCGCCGGCGTCGGCGGTGTAGATGGACGCCATCAGCCCGTACGGCAGGTCGTTGGTCAGCTCGATCGCGTCCGCCAGCGACGCGACCGAGATGACCGGGGCGACCGGCCCGAAGGTCTCCTCGCGCGCGATCACCGCCTCGCGCGGCACGTCGTCCACGATCGTGGCCTGCCAGTAGAGGTCAGTGGGCCATCCGGCCTCGGCGGACCCGCCCGCGATGAGCCGCGCGCCGCGATCCAGCGCGTCCGCCACGTGGCGGGCGGTCTTGGCGGCGACGGCGGCGTTGTTCAGCGGGCCCATGGACGTCTGCGGGGCGAACGGGTCGCCCAGCACGACCTGCTGGCCGACGGCCGCGGCGAGGGCGGCGACGAAGGCGTCGTGGACCGCCTCGTGCACGAGGATCCGCTCGGCGGCCGTGCAGCTTTGCCCGGCGCACAGGTAGGCCCCGGCAATGGTCCCGGCCACCGCCCGGTCCAGGTCGGCGTCGTCCATGACGACCAGCGGGCCGTTGTTGCCCATCTCCAGCAGCTGGGCCTTGCCCGCGGCCCGGCGGGCCACGGACAGGCCCGTCTGGGTGGACCCGACGAACGCGACGGCGGCGACCCCGGGATGCCCGGCGATCTCATCCCCGACGACCGGCCCGGGGCCGGGCAGGAAGCCGACCGTCCCCGGTGGCAGGTCAGCCTCGGCGATGCAGTCCACCAGCAGCGCGCTGCAGACCGACGTGCTCGGCGCCGGCGCCCACACGACCGTGTTGCCCGCCGCCAGCGCGGGGGCGATCACCTGGGCGGGCATCGTGTAAGGCCAGTTCCACGGCGTGATGACGGCCACCACGCCGAGCGGGCGGCGCTCGATGAGGACCCGGGCGCCCGGCAGCCGGGCGGGCGGGATCGCCCCGTCCAGGCGCAGCCCGTCCTCGGCGGCGCCGTGCCAGTAGCCGATCAGGTCATCGACTTCCGGGTAGGCCTCGGCGTCCAGCGGCTTGCCCTGGTCGAGGGTGAGCGCGCGGGCCAGCTCATCGCGGCGCCGCTGGCAGGCGTCCCCCACCCGGTGCAGGGCCCGCGCCCGGTCGAACGCGGTGGCGGCCGCCCAGCCGCCGAGCGCCCGCCCGGCGACCGCGACCGCCGCGTCGGCGTCGGCCCGGCCGCCCTGGGCCACCTGCCCGATCACCTCCCCGGTGACCGGGCTGCCGGCCGGCTCGTACTGCCCGCCCCGCGGCGGCTGCCAGCGCCCGTCCACGAACAGGTCCACGGTGCGCGGTGGCGGCTGGGTCATTCCTGGAACCTTCCTAGGGGGCTGGCGATGCAGTGCTTACCGGTACTGTGCCTACCGGTACTGTGCCTACCGGTAGGCGTGCCTACCGGTACAGGGGCCCGGCGGAGTCGTCGTGCACGACCGCTGGCCAGGTGGTGCCGAGCTCGAGGCTGACGCCGAGGCCGTCGGCGCCCTGGCGGCACACCTCGAGGTAACTGCGCAGGACCGGCAGCTCCCGCCAGGCAGGCCGCGGCCAGACGAACGCGTGGTACCCGCTCATCACCTCCACCAGCTCCGACCCGGCCTCGCGGTCGGCGAACAGCGGCAACTCGGCCGCCTCGACGGTGAAGTACCCGGCTTCGATCTGGCCGCTGAGCGCCGGCGCGATGTTCAGGTAGGAAAGCCCGTCGGGAAACGGCGCGTTGAAGACGCGCCGCCACCCGGGGATCGTGATCCGGGTGAGCGCGGCCGGGCGCCGCAGCGTGGCCTCCAGGCTGGGCCGGTGCATCAGCGACCCGTACGCGACCACCTTCATGCCCGCCATTGTCGCAGCAAAGATCAACGGCATGCCCAGCCATAACGAGTCCCGGCCGACTGTTCCATTCCCAGCCGCGCCGCTTATTCACAGCGGCGAGCCGCGTGCCCGTCCCCGCCCGAGGTACGGGAGGCTAGCCCGCGACCAGCTCCGCGATGGGTGCCTGGTCGTCGGCGCCTCCCGCGTGCCGCACGTTCAGGACGAGCTGGCTCCCGGCGCCGGCGGGCGTGCCCGCCGGCATGGTCCAGTGCAGCACGTACGAGTATCGCCCGGGGCCCGGGGAGGCGTTCAGGCTGGCCACGAGCAACCGTCGCACGTGCGGGGGGCCGGCCCCCTGGTCGGGGGCGACGCCCAGCCACAGGCCGCGCACCCGCGCTCCCGGCGGGATCGCGAGGGTGACCGTGATCGCGGTGTCCGCGCCCGGCCTGAGGACGAGGAGCGGCGGGTCCTCGGGGGCCGGGAAGCCGACGTCACCGCTTTGGGAGGTACCGCCTGAGGAGGCACTGCCCGGCCCGGCGGCCGACACCTTGACGCCGATCTCGCCCGGCGGGAGGGGCACCGCGGGCAGCGGCGGCGCGGTGTCTGGCGGCACCGCCGGCGGTGACGGGCCGGCCGTGGCCGCGGCCGCTGGGCCAGCTGGCCCGGCCGCCACGCTGACCGCGGCGGAGGTGCCGCGCGCCGACCCGGCCGCCACGACGGCGACGATGGCCGCCTGCCCCGCGAATGCCGCCGCGAGGATCAAGCGGTGCCCGCGCCGCCGGCCCCGGCGCGCCCCATTTCCTGCCATACCTCATTAGTACCCGGGCTGTCCCCTCTCGCAACTGCTTCCCGGCCCGCGGTGGTACTGGGCCAGTGCCTGACGCCCATCAGCGTCAGCCCCCCGGAATCGCGGCGAGCGGAGTGACCGTTTTCGGAGCGTGACCGGTTATTTACGCGCTATCATCGGCGCGATCAGCTGGGGAGCTGACGGTGCACTGGGGGTCGGGAGATCTCATGAGAGTCCGGGAACTGGCCATCGGGGCGGCGGCCGGCGCGTCCGCCGCCTACGTCGCCGGGGCGCGCGGCAGGGGCAGCGGGCACGCGGGCATCCGCGGTGCGCTGCGGGACCTGGCGGACGACCACGAAGGCCTGGCCCGGCAGGTGGAGTCGCTGCAGCGCGGCCAGGAGGAGATGCTCGAGTTCATCCGGTCCGTGCTCGACGATGAGGCCCTGTCGGGGGGCAGCGGCCCGGCTCACCGGCGGCGCGTCATCTCGGTGGCCGTGCGGGCCGGCGAGGCCGACGACGTGATGCGCGGGCTGGTGGGGTCGTTCTGCGACGGGATCGGCATGGAGGTCATCCTGCAGGCCGAAGGCGGCGCCGGCGGGCGCGGCCCGTACCTGGTATGGCGTCCGCCGGACGGCCGGCCGCTGGAGAACGTGCTGGCCGCCTTGCTCACGGCGGTGCCGGGGGACTGCCACGGTGAGCGCGCGCCGGACCTGCCGGGCCTGGATGAGCTGCGCCGGCTGCTGCTGGCGCTGCACGAGCGAGGCCCGGGCACCATCCGGATCGGGCCGCTGATGCTCTGCCGGACACCGAAGTCCCTGCTGGGCCGGGTCATGTCCCCCCGCGAACTGGCGGGCCTGAGCCCCTGGGACGGCCACGTCCCCGCCAGCGCGCTGGACCTGGCCCCCTGGGCCAACGGCTACCGCTTCCCCGCCGCCTGAGCACCCGGCCGCCCGGGGCGCGTCACGGGCGCCTCAGGCCTCGAATTCGCGCCGCAAGAAGGTGAGGCCGGCCACGGCGGCCAGGGCCTCGCGAATGGCGTCACCACGATCGGTCACGGCGTGGAAAAGGGTCCCGTACTCGGGAAAGTCCTCTTCCAGGTGGTAGGCGCCCTCTTCGTCGGCCGCCAGGTTGCTCTCGACCATGAACTCCGACGCGCCGTCCTCGGCGAAATAGTAGTTCCCGGCCGCCTCGCTGAAATGGCCGCGGAACGCTATCCCGAGAGCCGCCGACACCAGCCTGCGGAGCTGCTCCACGCTCAGTTCCCTGGCACCGTAGAGATCGTGCATAGGTATTGCCGCTCCCTTTGCGCTCCAGCGTAGCGCTGCGGGATGGCCGCGCGGCCCGTGGGAAGTGCGTGGCACTTGTTGCCCGCGCGGGCGGCGCGCCTTGGCGTGGCAGGCGTTACCAGTGCGGCTCACGGTGTGCGAATTAACGTTTTCACCTGGCACTTTGTGCGTATGCGGTGCGGCCGAGCGGGATACGTCAGCTGACTGATGTCTTGCGCTGCAAGTTGCATAAATATTTGACTTGCATCCTCCGCTGCATGGCAGCTAGCAATCACAGCGATACGCGCTGTAAGTTCTCCCAGTTAAGGAACCGCGATGAGCGTGACCGCCCCCGACGCCTCCGCCGACACCTGGACCAAGCTTGACACGTGGGCAACCCCGCGCGCGGCGACTCGTAACGACACGTGGACGAGGACGGTCCAGCTCCTTAATCACCCGGCCGCCGCGGCGGCCGCCCGCGACCACGTCAAGCGCGTCATCAAGGCCTGGAACGCCGGGATCGGCGGGCACCCGGCGCTCGGCGCCGCCTGCGCCGAGGGCTCGCTCATCGACGAGGACACGCTGGACACGGCGGTCCTGCTCACCTCCGAGCTGGTCACCAACGCGATCACGCACGGGGAGTCCCCGGTCACCGTGGCGGTCTCGTGGTCGGGCGGGCAGCTGCGCGTCGAGGTCCACGATCGCTCCCGCTTCATGCCGGCCCCGTGGCCGGTCATCGACTCCGCCGACGCCGAGACCGGCCGGGGGCTGCTGCTGGTCGACACGCTCGCGGCCGACTGGGGCTTCTACCGCACCCCCGGCGGCAAGGCCGTCTACTTCGCCCTGGAGTGCGAGGCGCGCCCGTAGCGCCAGGGGCTCAGCGGCGCGGGCACCAGGGATGCGGTCCCCTGGTGCCCGCGCGCTTTGGCGGTTCTTTACGATCTTTCCGGTGCCGGAGATGCCGTATTTGGGTAGGTAATACCCAGGGACGGGTGAGGTGCGGCGGACCTGGGGCGGTTAGGCATGACCGGTAACGACGAGCCGGGCAGCGGGTGGCGGACGCGCGGCGACCTTCGCGGCGCGCTGCTCGCCTGGTGCGTCATCGGCCTGCTGGTGTTCGCGATCGGGGTGACCGTCATCCAGTGACCCGCGCGGTGATCCTCGCTCTGCGATCACCACAGTGCCATCACCACGGTGCCATCACCACGGGGCCATCACCACAGTGCCATCACCACGGTGGCTACTTGCCGGCGCGCAGCGCCGCCTCGCGGGCGATCTCGGCCCGGCTGGCCACGCCCAGCTTCTTCAGGATGTGACTGACGTGGGTGCCGACCGTGCGCGGAGAGGTGACCAGGCGCTGGGCGATGTCGGGGTTGGACAGGCCCTCGGCGACCAGGGCGGCGATCTTGAGCTCGGCGTCGGTGAGGGAGTCCCAGCCGCTGGTCGCCTTGCGGTGCTTGGAATGCGGGCCGCGCCGGATCCCGTACTCGCGGAACGCCGCCTGGACCCGGTTCACGTCCGCCTGCGCGCCCAGGCCCGCGTAGGCCTCCACGGCCCGGCCCATCGCCTCGCGCGCGGCGGCCTTGTCGTCGATCGCGACGAACTCCTCGGCGGCGGCCTCCAGCGCCTTGGCCATCAGCAGCGGCCGGGAGGCGTCGAAGTAGCGCTGGGCGGCGGATAGCAGCTTGCGGGGATCGTGCTCCACGAGGCCTGAGCAGTACAGCGCGTTGGCCTGCCGGTGCGGGATCCCGGAGTTCTCGGCCAGTTCGCTGGCTTGCTTGGCGAGATCGCGCGCGGTCGTCAGGTCATCGACCTTCACGGCCAGCCGGACCGCGTCGGCGATGAGCGCCTCGGCTTGCCCGACCTCCTCGCTGCTCCCGTCAAGCCAGCTCGTGAGGGTCGCCAGGGCCTCGGCGGGGGAATCCCGGTGCTCGAAGTCCAGGCTGCGGGCGAGGGCCAGCGGCGGTATGAGCCGTTGCCCGATCCGCTTCGCGTGGGGGCCGGCGGCCAGGAGATGCCGTCGCGCGGTGGCCGCGTCGCCGTGGTGGAAAGCGATCACGGCCGCGATGCCGAATTCACAGCTGGCGTCGGCGGGCTCTTTCAGGTTCTCGGGAACGACGACTATCTCCGCAAGCGCTGCAGCCCATCGCCCGGTTTCGAACAACAGCTCGCCCAGCGTGCAGTGAGCCTGAGACGATCGCAGGGTCGTGCCGACCTGATCGGCGAGGCGACGGGCCTGCTCGGCGGCGGCGATGCCCTCGTCGTAGCGGTCAAGGTTCGCCAGCGTGGCCGCCTTGTTGATCGACAGGAGCAGCCGCAGGTCGGTCAATGCGGGATCGGCCTGGGTAACGACCAGGGCCCGGTCGTAGAGCGGCAACGCGGCGACCAGTTGCCCGCGCACCGTGGCGACGCCCGCGATCGCCAGCAGGGCCCAGCCCATTGCCCACGGATCGGCCGCCTCAGTCGCGGCCGTGAGGGCATCAGCGGCGACCCGGTCGGCTTTGTCTACCCCGCCGAGGGTGTAGTGAGTGCGCGCGGTGATGACCAGGATCCGGGCGCGTTGCCGGGCCGACAGGCCGGTGGCGGTTAGCGCCCGTTCGAGGGCGGCCAGCGATTCGTCCTCCTGGCCGGCGAGCATCCGGCACTGCGCGATCGTCAGGTGCAGGTCCACGACGGCGTTCGGGTCAGTGTCCGCGCCCTGTTCCAGCGCCCTGCTCGCTACCTGCTCAGCCGCCGACCGGTCCCCGAGGCGGTACAGGGCGTCGGCCAGGCGGCTGGCCAGCCAGCTATAGCGGGCCATGGCGGTCGGAGTGTTCGCCATCGCCTGGGCCAGGAGGTCCGCGGCGACCCTCGGCGCCTGCCCCACGAGGAGGTGCGCGGCACCGGTCAGCCAGTCCAGCATCCAGTCTTCCAGCGGGAGGACGGCGAGGGAATCCAGGGCCGCGACGCTCGCCCGCGCCGCGTCGGCGCCGGCCGGCCTGGCCTCGAGCGCGGCCGGGCCGCCCGCCGGCCCGGCGTGTTCCGGTTCCCCGGCGTCGAGCGCGCCGGCGCTGGGCCCGCCGACCGCGCGGAGCAGCTGCCGGGCGACGCGATCGGCCGGAGCGCCTGATCGCGCGAGCGCCCGCCCCGCGTCACGGTGCCAGGCCACGCGCATCGCGACCGGCATCTCGTCGTACAGCGCCGCCCGGATCAGCGGGTGCCGGAACGCCAGGTCGCTGCCGGACTCGGTCAGCACGCCGACCGTGCGCGCCTCATCGACCGTCGTGAAGAGATCGGTGATGCTCTTGCCCAGCACCGTCGCCAGGTCAGGGACCGCGAACTCGACCCCCAGCAGGGCGGCCGCCCGCAGCATGTCGCGAACGGGGCCGGTCACGAAGCCGAGCCGGTCGGTGATCGCCGCCGACAGGGACCGGGGCAGCGAGCTCGCGGCGACGCCGTCGGCGAGCTGCGCGGTGCCCGCGTGGACGGTAAGGCCTCCGCTGCGCTCCAAGGCGGCGACGATCTCGGTGACGTAAAGCGGGTTGCCCGCCGCGCTGCTAGTCAGCCGCAGGAGCGGGGGATCGGGCCGGCCGCCGGCCAGTGCCTCGACCAGGTCGGCTACCGCGCCGTCGGCCAGCGGCGCCAGCTCCACGCGGGTGGCGTCATTCTGCGCGCGGCGCAGCTTCTGCAGGTCGTCGCGCTGCAGGACAGGGCGCATGATGCCCACCAAGAGCAGGGCAACCTGCGGGGCCAGCCGGGCCAGCCGCCCCCAGAGCGTCACGCTGGCCGGGTCGGCCCACTGAAGGTCATCGATGACCAGGATCACCGGCTGCTGCGCGCACTCGTCGGTCACCAGGGCCAGCAGTTGCTCGGACAGGGCGGCCGTCACGTCCGCGCCCCGGTCGGTGGCGCCGCCCTCGCCGCGCAGCAGGGCGGCGATGGCGTTGCGCCGGGCGCTGGCCCCTGGCGTGCGCACGCGCAACGCGGAGATGAAAGGGTCCAGCGGGATTTGCTGGCTCAGCTCATCGCCAGTGCCCCGGAAAACCTGCGGCATCACGTGGAGCGCCTGCGGGGCGGTCGCCTCGGTAATGAGCGCGCCCACCAGTGTCGACTTACCGATTCCCGGCTCGCCCTCGATCAGCACGGCCGTGCCGGTTCCCCGCTCCAGGTCGCGCAATAGCCCGGTGAGCAGGGCGAGCTCTTGCTCACGGCCAAGGAGTGACGGAGATGCCGCTCCGGCTGCGATCGAGGGGGGCATGCCACGAACTGTACCGGTATGACATACAGGGAGCAAGCGGAACGGATTAGGACACGAATTCGGGCGGGCTTGATATTGGCTGGCTAACGGCCCGCATTGCCGGCCGCCCCAGCCCGAAGTCCTTTGCAAATGCGCTCGGCCTTGCGCTGCAAGTTGCACGGCAGTGCTCGCTGCATCTATATAGAAAAATGTCAATGATCGGTGCCGTGACTATTTCGCCGGTAGTTCCGAGGGTCATTGCTTGGCAAAGTCGATTGACAAACAAGGGGCTGGTCGGGTTGTGACGAAAAGCTTACATTGAGTGCATAAGAAAGCGGCGCTCGGAAATTGCTCGAAGCGACAGCGTAGTCGGTGGGCCGTCGAGTTTCCCCCTGTGCAGGCTCTTGACCTCGGCCAACGCCTTTGGAGGACGCAATGCGTGCCAAGCAGTCCCTTATCACCCGAGTAATCGTATCAGTTGTCGCCGCCGGGTCAATCGCGACCGGTATCGCCGTCCCCGTGGCGACCATGGTTGCCCCAGCCACTGCCGTCGCGAGCTCCAACGCCATCATTCACATGGGCTGAACTGCCCACCGCGCCTTAACGGCCCGCACTGGAATCGAGACCAGCGGCGGGCCGTTTGCGTTACCCGGCCCGAGTGGGACCTTTGCTGGCAGCCCACCGCACGCTGATAAGGTGGCGAAAGTTCCCCTCGGCGGAGCCGGCGTTCATTCCGGTGCCAATTACGGAACGTTAACGGCATCGCGACTCTGGGCGCTTCGGGCCACGCCCGGTCTTTCTGGGAACGGTAGTCGCATATCATCTCGCGAGTTAACGAGTTGCCGGTTCGGCACTTCGCTCACATGAGCCTCGGGCGTTCACGCCGGAGGCCGGGATGCGCCCGGCCGGCGGGTCGCCCGGGCGCCGCGCCGGCCCGCCGCGCAGACGTACGGGGCGATCGCCCTCTCCCGCCCCTTCACTCACAGTCGCTATCCTTACTCTCCGTGGCCCCTTTTCCCCCCTTGGCGGGCACGCATAGGAGATGTCATGATCGGTGCCGGGACCCGCTGGCGAGCCGCGGGCCGAACTGTCCGGTAAATACCTGGATACGGCGGGTCTGATGTTTTGTTGCGCGGGGTAGATGTACGGTGTAATAAGGATTGCGTTAATTGTCGCCGTGCAACTTGCGCGGTCGCCCCAGGAGGACCCCGCGATGAATGACCCGGCAAGCCCCACGGTGCGGCGCCGTCGGCTTGCCGCCGAGCTGCGCGCACTGCGCGAGAACGCCACCCGGTCCGGCGACGCGGTCGCCGGGGCGCTGGGCTGGTCGCCGTCGAAGATCTCCCGCTACGAGCGGGCCAAGACCGGGCTGCGGCCCCGGGAGGTCGAGCGGCTGCTCGACTACTACAAGGTCCGCGGCGAGAAGCGCGCCGCGCTGCTCGCCCTGGCCGCCGACGCCTCGCAGAAGGGCTGGTGGGAGGAGTACGCGTCCTCCCTCCCGGAGGATTACCAGGAGTACATCGGCCTGGAGCACGAGGCGTCGACGATCTTGATCTGGCACGTCGACGTGGTGCCGGGCCTGCTGCAGACCGAGGGGTACGCGCGGCACATCATCTCCTCCTACGGGAAGGTCGAGCCGGTCACCCCCTCCAGCGTCGGGCGGCTGATCCGGGTGCGGATGCGGCGCCAGCAGGTCCTGGACCGCGATGGCCTGGAGGTGCGGCTGGTGCTGGATGAGTCGATCCTGCAGCGGCGGATCGGCTCGCCCGCGGTGATGTACGAGCAGCTGCACCGGCTGGCCAAGGAATCGCTGCGCGACAACGCGTTCATCCAGATCCTGCCGCTGGACGCGGTGCACACCGTCTTCGGCGAGTCGTTCGTGATCTTCGGCTTCGGCTCCGATGAGGAGGAGTCCCTGCAGGACGTGGTCTCCACTGAGCAGCTGAAGTCCGGCTTCATCCTCGAGGGCGAGCGCGACACCTACCTGCACCGCCTGGCCTTCCGCGCCCTGTCGGACTCCGCGCTGTCGGTGGAGGAGTCCCGCGAGCGGATTGTGGAGACGGCCGAGAAGCTCTGGGCGCTGGAGTCCGCCGGCCACGAGTAGCGGGTGCCGCGCCGTTCTCACCCGGACGGGCATTCCGTGCGGGCGTTTTGTCACAGTAGACGCCGCTATGCGTTAAGTATCCGTATTGATGTTTGTGATATTTTTAGGTATCCGATAGTCATCTGGTACGGCAATGGACTAATGGGACTAATAGCGCACTAGGGGATGATAGTAATCTTATAGTCCCAGTTAGCTAGAGGCGGCCTCGTGGGACTAGACGTGCTGCTACTCTCGCGGACTACCGGGTGTGACTAAGGGGAGCGCCGAAGCCGTCGTCGCTACTCCATTCCGCGCACCCGGCTTCCGTATTCATCCGCCCAAATGTCAGTGAGGTGGTGGGGTAGCATGCCCGAGAGCCAGGGTGAAGGCGCTCACTGGGTCAAGAGCTCGCTGAGTTTCTCCAACGGCGCCTGCGTTGAGGTGGCCGACCTGCCCAGCGGCGTGGTCGGCGTCCGGCACAGCAAGGACCCGAGCGGGCCCGTCCTGCGGTTCACGCCGGCCGAGTGGCAGGCGTTCCTCGGCGGCGCGCGGCTCGGGGAGTTCGACGGCTTCGGAGCCTGAGGCGCTCGCCGAGTTTACTGAGACAAGCAGACCGCGGTGGCGCCCGCTCGCTACCGCTCTCGAACATAGATGGCGGAGGGTCCCCGAGGTCGGCCAGGCCAGCTGGGGTCCTCCGCCTTTTCGCGTCCCGAGGGCCAGGAAAGTTACGCAGGGCGTACGACCGCATACGTAAGCACGCTAAACGGACACACGGCTAGATACGTCAGCTGACCGATGTCTTGCATTGCAATTTGCAGCAATCTGGGGTACACAGCAGGACCGGACGAACGGCGATCGGGCGGGCCGGCTGTAAGGTGACACCCTGCCGGCTGGGCCGGCTGACTCGGTTCCCTCACCGTACCTCGGCGGTGGCCCCGTGTCACTAGGCCCGTGTGCTCCGGCGGTGACGTTCCCAGCCGAACCTTTCCTCGGTTCCGCGGGAGGGCGGCAGGCAGGGTGGCATCACCGGCAGGGACGACGGCCCGTGGCCCCCGGCGGCTCCCGTCGTCCCTCGCCGGACCGATGCCCGCGCTAACGGCTGCGCACGGCATCATGCGGCGACGCATGGCGACGGCCCATGCGCGTCAGGTTAATCCGGTGCCGCGCAAGGGTGCCGGCCCACCACCCAAGGAGTCCCGTGACAAGCCCTACGCTCGACAGCCCGGCCGATCGGCCAGGATCCGGCCCGGTCTGGGTGAAGAGCAGCCTGAGCTACGCCTTCGGCAACTGCGTGGAAGTGGCGAGCCTGCCCGGCGGGCAGATCGGCGTCCGCAACAGCCGCGACCCGCACGGCGGCGTCCTCAGCTTCACCCCCGATGAGTGGGTCGCCTTCCTCGGCGGCGCGCGCCTCGGGGAGTTCGACCGCTTCGCGAGCGCCGGCTAGGTCCCGGCCCGCGCCCCCGCGAGGCGGCGCTCGCGCCCAGGTTCCCGGCGCGAGGTCAGTCAGGCAACAGCACGCGAGCTAGAAGACGGCAGCGGAAGCCCGCGCCCCGGCGCCGGGGTCTCCGCTGCCGTCTTGCGTCGCGCGGTCATTCGTCCTGATAACAGCAAGATGCGCCGGGGTGGTCGCCCGCCTGCCATCCGCGCGCGGGCGGGTTGTGGCGCGCCCCAGTTGCGCTCGGCAGGGTGGCCGGGGGATCGTCGGATGCGTGCGGATCACTGATGTCAGCGTCGTCATGCATGAGCGCGCGCCGAGCATGGCCGCGTTCGGGCCGCGCGGCGCCAAGGTGCCCCTCGGGGTGCTGCGCGTCGTCACCGACGAGGGGATCGAGGGCAACGCGTTCCTGAGCTCGCCCGGCCCCGGCGCCGAGGCCCTGGCCCGGCAGGTCATCGCCGTCATCAAGCCGTGGCTGGTGGGCGCGGACCCGCTCGACATCGGGGCGCACGCGCGGCGCATGGACGGCCTGCGGCACTACCTGACCCCGCACGCGATCGGCGTGACGGACGTGGCCCTGTGGGACATCGCGGGCAAGGCGGCCGGGCTGCCGGTGCACCGGCTGCTGGGGACGTGCCGCGAGAAGCTGCCGGCCTACCTGTCCACCGCCCACCACCAGACCGCGGGGGATTACGCGGACGAGGCCCGGTACTGGCAGGGCCAGGGCTGGCAGGGGTACAAGCTGCACCCGCCGCGCGGCCCGTGGCTCCCGCCGGGGGCGTCCCCGCCGGTGTCGTTCGACATCTCGGCGTGCGAGGCCGTCCGGGCGGCGGTCGGCGACTCGATGACGCTGATGCTGGACTCCTCGTGGGCGTACTCCTACCCCGAGGCGCTGCGGGTCGGGCGGGCGATCGAGGACCTGGGGTTCTACTGGTATGAGGACCCGCTGCCGGACCGGGACATCCACGGGTACACGCGGCTGGCCCGGCACCTGTCGGTGCCGCTGCTGGCGACCGAGATTACGCCGGGCGGCCTGGAGGCGCTGCCGGCCTGGATCACCTCGGGGGCCACGGACTTCCTGCGCGGCGACGTCGTCATCAAGGGCGGCATCACCGGCCTGGTGAAGATCGCGCACCTGGCCGAGGCGTTCGGCATGAACTGCGAGATCCACGACTCCTACAACGCGCTCAACAACGTGGCGGCGCTGCACGTGGCGCTGGCCGTGCATAACTGCGAGTGGTTCGAGGTCCTGGCGTTCAACCCGGCCGGCGCGCCCGGCCTCGAGCACTGGAACTACGGCCTGGCCACGCCCATGGAGATAGACGGCTCCGGGTACGTGCGGGCCCCGGCCGGGCCGGGCCTGGGCGCGCGGATCGACTGGGACCTGATCAACTCCAGCGTCTCCGGCGTGATCTCCTGACCTGTTAGCCGCCCGGCTAGCCCACGGGCCGGCCCGCCCGGCGCTTGCTCGCCTTTACGGCAGTTGGCCGATGTCTGCGCCTGCAAGTTGCCGGATTATTGTCCTGCAACCGGCATCTGGGGCGCTCTCGCCAGGGGGAGCCTTCGCCTGCCACTGCTCCCGGCCCCTTCCCCGGGGAGCAGCGGCGCATGGTGACCAGCAGTGCCT
>JAICUO010000552.1 GCA_025935815.1 Streptosporangiaceae bacterium | reverse complement strand
TGGAGCAGGTCCCAAGGGTTAGGCTGTTCGCCTATTAAAGCGGTACGCGAGCTGGGTTTAGAACGTCGTGAGACAGTTCGGTCCCTATCCGCTGCGCGCGCAAGAAGATTGAGAGGGGCTGTCCCTAGTACGAGAGGACCGTGACGGACAGACATCTGGTGTGCCAGTTGTCCTGCCAAGGGCACGGCTGGTTTGCTACGTCTGGAAGGGATAACCGCTGAAAGCATCTAAGCGGGAAGCTCGCCTCAAGATGAATCTTCTCTCAGGGTCAACCTGGTAAGGCCCCCAGTAGACGACTGGGTTGATAGGCCGGAAGTGGAAGCGCCGCAAGGCGTGCAGCTGACCGGTACTAACAGGCCGAGAGACTTGGCTCACATACTTTTTCTTGCAATGTAATGCACTGCGCTTCAAGAAACACAGAGCTCGCGTTCACTGTGCGGTTCCCGGGACACGGCCGGGTTCCGCTGGAATCAAGGGATTAGTCTCTTGAATCTCCGGCGGGATATCCCTGGTACAGTTCCATAGAGTTACGGCGGTCATGGCGAAGGGGAAACACCCGGTCCCATTCCGAACCCGGAAGTTAAGCTCTTCAGCGCCGATGGTACTGCAGGGGAGGCCCTGCGGGAGAGTAGGTCACCGCCGGACATACTTCCGAGCGCCGCTTGGTAGCTTCGAGTGCGACCTGGTTTAGGGTCACACGGGCTAGCACCGGGCCGCGCGGGAGGCAGAGTACCGAGGGCCGCTCCCCCCGCGAGGGGGTTGAGCGGCCCTCGGTTGTTGTATGTCCGAGGTATGTCCGACGCGCCGGTGAGGCGAGGCAGCGATGGGGCATACGCCGCAGGTATGGGGGGTTGTACCCCTACTGGGTTCATGATAGTTGCCGGCCAGGTTCGCGTCGGCTAGGGAGGTCGACCACAGTGGCCGATGGAAGCAGCAAGCCGCGCCAAGGCGGCGGCGGGAGTTACGGACGCGGCGGGCGTCCAGGCGGTGCCGGCAGTGGCGGATCGGGCCGTGACGCACGCACTGGGGGGGCCGCCGGCCGTACCGGAGCCGGGCGCCCCGGGTCCGGGGGCGCAGGCTACGGGCGCCCCGGGTCGGGCCGCGGATACGGCGGCCAGGGGTCTGGCGGGCAGGCGTCTGGCGGGCAGGGGTCCGGGAGCCGGGGCGCTGGCGGGCGCGGCTACGGCGGGCGCCCCGACCGAGACGGATCGGCGAGCCGCCCGGGCTACCGTCCCGGCGGCGGCGGCGGGAGCTACGGGCGCGGCGGCTACGGCCGTGACCGGGACAGCAACCGGGACTTCGCGGGCCGGGACACCGGCGAGCGCGATTCTGGCGGCAGTACCTCCCGGGACAGTACCTCCCGGGACAGGGATTCCCGCGATAGCGACTCCCGCGACAGGGACTTCCGCGGCCCCTCCCGGGACAGGGACACCGGGAGCCGCGATTTCGGGGGCGGGAGCAGGGACTCCGGGAGCAGGGACTCCGGCGGCGGCCGCTTCGGTGATCGTGGCCCGCGCCGCGACGGCGGATCCCGGAGCTTTGGCTCGGCGGGCGGCTCCGGGTACGGGGGCGGCCCGCGCCGAAGCGGCGGGGACCGGTTCGGTGACCGGGAGCGGCCTGACAACCGGGACCGGTTCAGTGACCGGGACCGCCCGGCCCGTGCTCCGTACGGCGATCGTCCCTCCGGTGACCGCCCCGCGCCCCGGCGCGATGGTGATGGCCCCGCCCGTGGCGGTTACCGCCGTGACGACGATGGCGGCCGCCCCGGTGGCTTCCGGCGCGACGACGCCGAGCGCGGCTCTTACGGCCGTCCTGGCGCCCCGCGGGGCGACTTCGGCGACCGGCCGCCCCGGCGTACCGGGCCCGGTGACGGCGGGTACCGGCGCGAGGGCGGCTTCCGCCGCGACGGTGACGGCGCTAGCCGGGGACCTGACAGCCGGGAAGGCGGCTTCCGCCGCGACGGCGGTGACCGCGAGCGCGGCTCCTATGGCCGGCCCAGTGGCGGCGGCTTCCGGCGCGAGGACGCGGGCAGTGACCGTGCCGGGAATGACCGTGCCGGGAATGACCGTCCTGGTCATGATCGTGCTGGAAACGACCGTCCCGGTAATGATCGCGGCGGCTACCGCCGGGACTTCGGCGACCGTGCGGGACGCCCGGCCCGTCCGCAGGGCTCGTTCCGTGGTGATGGCCCGTCGCGTTTCGGCGGCCCGGGCCGGAGCTTCGGCGACCGTGATCGCGGCGGCTCGCCTCGCTACGGCGCCGACCGGGGCGACCGGGGCGACCGGGGCGGGTTCGACCGGCCGGCCCGTGGTGGCTTCGACCGGGGCGATCGCGGTGGATCGTCCCGCTACGGCACTGACCGAGGCGACCGCTTCGACCGCTCAGGTGGCTCCCGCCGGGATGCGGCCGGCGGCAGCCGCCCGGCGCGCGGGCCACTACCCCGGATTCCCGACAGCGTCCGCGAGGACCAGCTTTCCCGCCAGGCGCGCTCGGAGCTTTCCGGGCTGCCCATTGACCTGGCCGGCAATGTCGGTCGCTACCTGGTCGCCGCCGAGCTGGCCGCCGACCCCGAGAAGGCCTACGAGTTCGCGCAGGCCGCGCGGCACATGGCGAGCCGGATCGGCATGGTCCGCGAGGTGTCCGGCATCGCCGCCTACCGCACGGAGCGCTGGGCGGAGGCGCTCGCGGAGCTGCGCGCCGCCCGTCGCATGACCGGCCGCAACGACTACCTCGCGGTCATGGCCGACTCCGAGCGCGCCCTCGGGCGACTGGATCGCGCGCTGGAGCTGGTGCACAGCCCGGAGGCGCGGCGACTGGCGCGCGATGCCCAGATCGAGCTGCGCATCGTCGAGTCGGGAATCCGCCGCGACCAGGGCCTGGCCGATGCCGCGGTCCTTGTCCTGCAGGTCCCAGAGCTCAACGATGGCAGCCACCACCAGTGGTCCGCGCGCCTGTTCTACGCCTACGCCGAGGCGCTGCTGGCGGCGGGCCGCACCGAGGCCGCCCGACAGGCTTTCGGCAAGGCCATCGAGGCCGACCCCGAGGGCGACACCGACGCGATCGACCGCCTCGACGAGGTGGACGGCGTCACCGTCTCCGACCTCGCCGGCGATGACGACGAAGACGACGTCGAAGACGACGAGCTCGACGACGAGTCGGGCGACGACCTCGGCGACGACGAGGACGACGGCGATGACGACGAGGACGAGGATGAGGACGACAAGGATCTCGACGATGAGTCCGACGACGACCTCGGCGATGACGATGACGACGAGGATGAGTCCGACGACGACCTTGAGGACGGCGATGAGGAGGACGATGAGTCCGGGGACGACCTTGACGGCGAGTCCGGGAACGACCTTGACGGCGAGCTAGACGAGGACGACGAGGATCTCGACGACGAGGGGGAATCCGGCGAGGACGATGACCTCGATGAGGAGGCCCTGGCCGGCGAGGACGGCGGGGACCTCGGGGGCGGGCTAAAGGACTCGTCCGCCAAGGACGAGCCGCCCGCCGAAACCTGACCTGCTGAATGACTGACGGCCGGGCCCGCGCAACGCGGGCCCGGCTGTCAGGGCGTGGTGGGCGCGCGAAGTGGCGGGGGCGTGGTGGGTGGGGCGCCGTAGTGGCCGCTTCGCCGTGCTTTCCGGGGAGCCGCACATGATCAAGGTGAGCCTGGCCGAAGCGGTCATCTTGCGATCGCCGGCGCGGTCGCCGTGCCCGGCGCGGACCCTGCTAACCCGGCGGTCACTCGCCTGAGTTTGGTCATTTCCTTAGTGCCTGAGATCTGCCATGTTCCAGTTTGCCGATTGTGCTCTAGTAGCAACGGAGACAACCGATTGCATCAGAGCGTGGTAGCAGAAATACGACCATAGACGACTTGACGGCTGCGCCCGTGATCCTTCGTTATGCGACGAGTGCTGCCAGGCCACGTTCCGCACCGCTCTGGCCGGCACCCGGGTCAACGACGTGCACGCAGGCCGCATCAGGGCTGGCCAGCAGAACGACAGCGCGCTGACCAGCAAGACCAGGGCGGCATGGCTGCGCCTCACCCGGGAACGCCGGGATCCCGCCCGTTCCTGAGGCCGTCGAGGATCTCCTGCTGCTCAGGGCCGATGGCGGGCGGGAAGGCCTGGACCACGCCGTTGACCGCGATCGTGGCCGAGCGCAGCGGGCGGAGCTGCCGGATGACGTTGCGGATGGCCAGGCCGGTGCGATCCTGCGCCTCGCGGGCGACGGCCAGGGCGGTGAACACGACGGTCAGGTGCGCCTCGATCGCGTCGCGCCTGCCCTGATTCTCCCAGCAAACCCGGCGCCGTTTAATTGGTGGCCTCGGTCGTCACTTCCATGTAGCGTCGCCCAGTGCGCGTAGTGCTTTTGGGCGGAGCCCCGGGGATCGGCAAGACCACGACCGCCCGGCGCCTGATGGAGCTTGCCCAAGCCGGGCCGGAACTCGTTCAGTGGGTCGACGTTGACGCCCTCTGGTTCCACCTACCGTGGACGGTCGATGAGCGGTGGAAGGCAATGGTGCAGGCGAACATACGCGCGGTGGCCGATCATGCGGCTCAGGCTGGTGTCGATGTTCTGCTGATTACCTGGGTCTTTCCTGTGGCGGATGTACATAGCATCGTGGCCGGGCTGCTTCCTCCTGGCTCCGAGATCACGTCGGTGCAGTTGCGCGCCGGTCATGAGGTCTGGACACGTCGCTTTACGGCGGACCCCGAGCGGTCGAGCTTGAACGTCGACGACTACGAGAAGGGATACACGGCGTGTCAAGCAGTCCCTGGTGATCACGTGGTGGAGACTGACGGCCTCACCCCGATCGAGGTCGCGAACGCAGTGGCACTCGCCACCAACCTGAGTTTGGTCATTTCCTTAGCGCCTGAGATATGCCACGTTCCAGTTTGCCGATTGTGCTCTAGCAGCAACGGAGGCAACCAACTGCATCTGAGCGTCGCAGCAGACCGACCCCACGTGCGCCACGATCTTGCGCCGGCTGCCGTCGTACTCGGCGATCTGCACGGCCGTCGCCCCCGATGCCGTCCGTACCCGCCGAATCCACGCCACGGCACCGAGCCTAGGACACCGGTTAGTGCCTGAAACTGGCCTTCACTGAAGACAACGCCCCAGGTCAGGAACTCGGGCTCTCAGCTAACGAGGTGAGGTGACCAAACTCAGGCCGTAGTGGCCGCTTCGCCGTGCTTTCCGGGGAGCCGCACATGATCAAGGTGAGCCTGGCCGAAGCGGTCATCTTGCGATCGCCGGCGCGGTCGCCGTGCCCGGCGCGGACCCTGCTAACC
>JAICUO010000511.1 GCA_025935815.1 Streptosporangiaceae bacterium | reverse complement strand
GCCTGCGCGCTGCCGGCCACCGCCTGGACCACGAGCACGAGCACCACGCCACCGAGGTTGCCCGCCAGCAGCAGCGCGCCGGTGGCGGTGCCCGCCCGGGCGGGCCCCACGTGGATCTCCGACCACTCAAGCGCCACCGGCAGGCAGGCCAGCAGCACGAATCCCTCGACCGCCAGCGCCACCCCGAATATCGCGGGCGCGTGCACCAGCGCGAGCAAGGCGAAGACGACGGCCGTGGTCACGGTGGCCACCACGAGCATGCCGCGCCGCCGGTCGCGGGCCGTGACGATGCCGGGCAGCACGGCGGCCCCGGCGATGCCCGCCACGGTGGTCAAGGCGATGAGCGGGCCGCTCAGCCCGCCGTGGCCGAACTTGGTGAGGATCGAGTCCAGCCAGGTGGCGATGGCGTTGAAGACGCCCACGCCGATGAACAGCAGCCCCGCCAGCTTCCACATCAGCCGGTCACGGCGCAGCCAGCTCAGCGACTCGTGCGCCGGGGCCTGCGCGGGGAAGGCGGCGGGCAGCCGCGCGACCACGACCACGGCCACCGCGATAGCCGCCGTCACCGCCGCGTGCACGGTCAGCAGCAGCCTCAGCCCGCCCCCGCTGACCAGCGGCCCGCTGCTCAGCGCGGCGGCGAGGATGCCCACGAACTGCGCCGCGCTCGCCACCGAGATGGCCGTGGTGCGCTCCCGGACCGGGAAGTACCGCGCCGCGACCTTGGTGCTCGCGTTGAGCACGAGCGGCTGCCCGGCGGAGATGACGAGCTGCCCGGCGAGCAGCCAGCCGAAGGAGCGAGTGTCGATGACGCGCAGCAGCGCCCCGGCGGCGGTGAGCGCCGCTCCCGCCGTGAGCGCCGCCGCGAAGTGCCGGTCCAGCCAGCGCCCGGCGGGGATCGCGAGGATCACGAATAGCAGCGGGTTCACCACCGCCAGGTCGCCGACCGCGCCGGTGGAGACGTGCAGCGCGGCGCTGGCCTGGTCGGTGACCGCGGCGAACGTCAGCCACAGCAGCTGCGTGCACGCGACGAGCAGGCTGAAGGCGACCAGGATCGTCCAGCGGCTGGCCCTCACCGGCAGTGCCGCCGGGGACGGCGCCGCCGCCACGTCACACCCCCTCGACGAGCGTGAATACCTGCTCGAAACGGGTCAGTGCGTCATCGATCACCGCGTCAGTGTCGGCCATGGACGTATACATACGCGACCCGGCCAAGGTGATCAACCCGTGGGCGGCGTACGCGGCGCCCATGCGCTCCATGAGCTCCTTGCGCGCCTTGTTCTCGCGCAGCAGCTTGACCGGGTGGTGCATGTCGAGCAGCATCACGCCGCTGCACTCCAGGTGGACGATCGAGCCCTGGTTGTAGGCCACGTACGGCAGCCCGTACTTGTCGATGAGCCGCTGCAGCCCCTTCGCCAGCCGGTCGCCGGCCCGCCCGGCGATGACCGGCGCGTTGGTCCTCGCCATCTCCTCGATGGCGAAGTAGCCGGCCGCGCACGACAGCGGGTTGGCCGACAGCGTCCCCCCGACCTGGATGTGCGCGCCGCTCTTGCCGTCCAGGCCGGAGCCGAAGACCGCCATCACGTCGGCTTGCCCGCCGACCCCGCCGGCCATCGGGTAGCCGCCGGAGACGGCCTTGCCGAGCACCGTCAGGTCTGGCTTCACCCCGAAGTACCCGGCGGCGCCGCCCATGCCGACCCGGAACCCGGTGACCACCTCATCGAAGATGAGCAGCGCGCCGAACTCGTCGCACAGCTCGCGGACCCGCGCGTTGAAGTCCCGCGGGGCCGGCCGGGTGCCGGACTCCGGGCCGAGCGGCTCCACCACGATGGCCGCCGTGCCGCCGAGCGCGCGGTTCTCCGTCAGCTTGCGGCGCAGCGCCCCGATATCGTGCGGGAACGCCTCGCGGGTGTGGCTGGTGGCGCCGAACGGGATGCCCTTGGCGTTCATCCGGTAGGTGCCGGGCACCCGCAGTCCGTAGACCAGCGTGTCGGACCAGCCGTGGTAGGCGCCGCCCACCTTGATCACGATCTTCTTCCCGGTGAAGGCCCGGGCGGCGCGGACCGCGGCCATCACCGCCTCGGTGCCCGAGCCGAGCGAGCGGTACATCTCGATGTGCGGCATGAACCGGTTGACCGCCTCCGCCAGCTTCAGCTCGTACTCGTGGAACAAGCCGGTGACCGGGCCGGATTCGGCGATCACGGCGGCGACCCGCTCGTTGACGGGGGCGTAGTTGCTGCCCAGGATGGTCGGCCCGCCCGCCTGGAGGAAGTCGATGTAGGTGTTGCCGTCGCGGTCAGTCAGGTACGGGCCGTCCGCCCGGTCGATCGCGAGCGGGAAGGGGTAGTTGAAGGCGAGGTTGTGCTGCACGCCGCCAGGTATGCGCGCCTTGGCCCGCTCGGTCAGTTCCCTGCTCGCGGTGCACTTGTGCTCGAAGTACCCCAGGACGTCGAGCATCGCGTCGTGCCTGATCCCGCGGACCGGCTGGTCAACGAGGGCCGCCAGGCGGCGCATGATGCCCGGCACGTCCGGGTACTCGCTGATCGCGTAGGCGCGGGCGCCCGCGCCGTCCGGCGGTGCCGTCGCCGCCGTTCCCGCCGTCACGACGGCCGGGGGAGTGGCGGCGAGCGCTTCCGCGACCGCGTCGGCGCTGGGCAGTTCCTCCCCGGCCGGCGCCCGCAGCGCGGGGACGCCGCGGGTGATCTGCGCGGCGATCCGCTTCTCGTCGGCGCGCAGCTTGGCGAGGGCGATCTCGCGGATGGCGTCCGGGATCGTGTACACCTTCCCCGCCTCGGTGGTGAGCGCGAGCAGGTAGGCGATCGAGACCTTCTCCAGCAGCGCCATGTTGAACACCGCGCGGTCGGGGTCGGTGCCCAGGGCCACGATGCCGTGGTTGGCGAGGATGAACGCGTTCGCCGCGCTGGCCATCTGCTTGCGCACGTTCCTGGCCAGGAACGGGGTACCGGCCGGGGCGTAGTCGATGATCTCGACGCTGCGGCCGAGGAAACGGACCTGCTCGTCGGTCAGCGCCGGGATTGGCTTGCGCAAGAACGCCAGGGCCGAGGCGTACGGCTGGTGGGTGTGCACGATCGAGTGCACGTCGGGGCGCTCGCGGTAGATGCCGGCGTGCATGCCGCACTCGATCGATGGCGCCAGCCCGGAACCGCCGGTCCCCGGCACCTGCTTGCCCGCGAAGTCGACGATGGCGATGTCGTCGGCGCGCATCCGGGCGTAGTCATAGTTGCTCGGCGTCACGGCGTAGCGGTCGTAGCCGGGCACGCGCACCGACGCGTTGCCCTCAGTCGCCTTCAGGTAGCCGCGTTCGAGCAGCGTGCCGCACATCTCGACGACGTGCTCCCGGGAGCGAAGGTGCTCCATGGCGCCTCCATCTGATCGCGGTGGCTTCTGGATTACCGGGGGTAGTACCCATTCTCCGGCTAGCACCGCATGCGGGTCTACTGACCCCTGCGCGTGAGTTTCCGGCCAGTAATTAGCACGCCGTGATAAAAATGGAGGGATGGAGGCCACGGAGTACCCGGAGCAGGCGGAGCGCGCGGAGCACCCGCCCGCCGCTGCCTCCCACTCCGTCCCGTGGCGGCGACTGCCCGCCGACGTGGCCTCGGCGCTGGGCGCGGTGCTCGGCCAGATCGCCCGCGAGGTCTCCGCCGAGGTGATGACGTCGGTCCCCGCGTTCGCGGCGATCGGCGGCAGCGCCAAGTTCAGCCGCAACCTCGACACCGCCGTGCGGGCCGGGCTGGAGCGGTTCGTCGACCTGGTGGCCACCGGCCAGGAGGCGCTCACCCCGGTCGTCAGGGAACTGTTCACCGGGCTGGGCGCCGGGGAGGCCCGGGACGGGCGCGGGCCGGAGATCTTGCTCTCGGCGCTGCGCGTCTCCTCGCGGCTGCTCCTGCGCGGCGCCGTGGACGCGGTCGCCCGCTCCCGCCCGGTCGGGGTGCGGGAGGTGATGGACCTGTCCGACGCCATCACCGGTTTCATCGACGAGCTGGCCGCGGCCTGCACCGACGGGTACGCGAGGCAAGTCCGGGAGGACGCCGGGGAGAGCGACCGGCGCCGTCGGCACCTGGCCGGCCTGCTGCTGCGCGGCGGTGCTGCCGGGCCGGTCGTCGCCGCTGCGTGTGCCGCGATCGGCTGGCCGCCGCCGGACCAGGTCACCGCGGTGATCTTGCCCGCCGCCGAGGCGCGCGCGGCCCGCTTCCGCTTCGGCGCCGACGGGGTGCTGTCCGAGCGGGGCGAGGAGGCGGTCCTGCTGTTGCGGGAGGTCCCGGCCCGCGCCGAGCTGGCGGAGGCGCTGCACGGCCGCGGCGCCGTGGTGGGGCCCACGCTGGGCTGGGCGCAAGTGCCCACCGGGGTCCAGCTCGCGGAGTTCACCGCCCGGCCCGCGCCCGGCGAGGCCCCTGCCTTCGCCGACGATCACCTCGCCGGCCTGGCGCTGGGCGGCCAGCCCGCCGCGCTGGCGGTGCTGGCGCAGCGCCGGCTGGGCGGCCTGAGCGGGCTGCGGCCCGCGCAGCGGCAGACGCTCGTCACCACCTTGCACAGCTGGCTGTGGCACTGGGGCTCGCGGCCGGAGGTCGCCGCCGGGCTGTTCGTGCACCCGCAGACGGTCAGCTACCGCATCGCCCAGCTGCGCGAGCTCCTCGACGCCGACCTGGATGACCCCCTTGTCCGGTTCGAGCTACTGCTCGCCGTGAGCAGCGAGGCCGGCGGCCAGCCGCCGGGCGATCCCGGCCGGGCTATCCCATCGATCCCGCGCCCCGGTTAGCCCCCGGGCACCGCGCCACGGCCCCGCCCGGGATCCGGCGCTCCCCCGCCGTCGCAACTAAAGGTAATTATGGGATTGCATTTAGTGAGCAAGGGAAATAACGAAGGGGTGCTGTCAGCGAGGGCCATCTACGGGGAGATCTTCCGTGACGACGAGGCATTCCGCCTGTTCTGCTCCATCGCGGCCAGGGGCGAGGCCCAGGGCGGCTGGGAGAACGGCAGGATCGCCGCCCTCGTGCCGCAGTCCTGCCGAGACCTCGCGCCCAAGATCGCCCGGCACGGCGCCGATGAGGATAAGCACGGGCGCATCTTCAACGCGCTGCTGCGCAAGCGGAACCTCGCCCCGGTCCCGGTTCCGCCCGAGGCCGACTACACGATGCGGCTGGAGAAGTCGGGCATCGGGCTGGCCCACAGCAAGCTACGCGCGGACCGGCCGCTGACCGAGGCCGACATCATCGCCTACCTGGCGCACAGCAGGGTCACCGAGCAGCGGGCGTCCGAGCAGATGCGGGCGCTGCGCCGCTACTCGGCGGGTTACCGCGACGTCAGCCGCGCGGTCACGATGATCTCCGCCGACGAGGACAACCACCTGGCCTACTGCCAGGAGGAACTGCTGCGGCTGGCCGCCTCGGGCCACCGGCGCGCCATCGAGTCCCTGCTGCGCGCCACCGCCCGCGCCGAGATCGCCGTCTACCGGGACGTCAGCCGGGCGGTCATGGCCCACCTGGCCGCCACCTTGCACTGGTCGAGCGGTAAGTCAGCCCTCATCGCCCGGGGAATCGACGCCGTCTACCTCTACGAGCGGCTCGTCGGCTGGCGCCGCATGACCACCCTGCGCATGCCCGCCCGCCGCGACCCACTCGGCCCGCCCGTCCCCGCCCGCGCGGCCCGTCCAGTGGCCTGACCCCGCCCGCGTGGCCCTCGCTCCTCGCCGCCGGAGGTCACGCCGGGGCCGGCCCGCTACCGTGGTCAGTGAGCGGGCAGGTACCTGACTCGAGGGAGGGGACCGGATGCAGCCGATGCCGGAGGACTGGGACCGGGCGGTCGCGGT
>JAICUO010000099.1 GCA_025935815.1 Streptosporangiaceae bacterium | reverse complement strand
GACATCGCGCCGTCCGACGTGATCGACGGCATCCGGATCGCCGGGGCGGCCACCTTCGTAGCCGAGGCCCTCGCCGACGGCGTCCAGGCGCTGGTCTACTGAGCGCCCGTCTGGCGAGCGCTCGCCTACTGAACGGGAACGGCCGCCAGGCGCTCGTCGCGCAGGCGCAGCGCTAGTTCCTCGGCCGGTGGCGGCAACGGCGGCAGCTGCTGGCCCGCCGCCCAGGTCAGCAGCAGGTCGGCGAGCCCGGGGTTGCGCACGAGCGCGGGGCCGTGCAGGTAGGTGCCGAGCACCCGGCCGGAGTACGCGCCCTCGGTGCCGTCCCCGTTGCCGACGCCGGTCACCACGCGGGCCAGTGGCTTGACGTCACGGCCAAGGCGGGTGACGCCCTGGTGGTTTTCGAACCCGGTGAGCCTCGGGACGCCCAGCTCGGGGTCCACGTCGGCGAGGATCTCCCCGACGCCGCGCCGCTCGCCCCGGCAGCTGCTGATGTCGAGCACGCCAAGGCCGGGCAGCGGCTGGCCATCGGCCCCGCCGAACTCCGTGCCGAGCATCTGGTAGCCAGCGCAGACGGCGAACAGCACCGCTCCCTGGCGCACCGCCTCGTGCAGGCCGCCATCGGCTTGCAGCCGGCGGGTGGCCAGCACCTGCGGCAGGTCCTCGCCGCCGCCCATCAGGTATATGTCGCCGTCCAGGGGAACCTGCTGGTCGGAGTTGACCTCGACCACTTCGACGGGCAGGCCGCGCAGTCGGGCGCGGCGCTCCAGGACCAGCAGGTTGCCCCGGTCCCCGTACGTGCTGAGCAGGTCCGGGTAAATCCACACAAGCCGCATCGAGTCGCGTCCTTCGTCCGTCATTCGGTCCGGCCCACGACAGCCCGGTACTGCTGGAAAGCCGTGTAGTTGGCCAGCACCTCAAGTCGCGGCGAGCGAGCCACGTCAACCGCGTCGTCGATGCTGTCCACCAGGCGGAACGCCACGTCGTCGGCTTCCAGCCGGACCGCCAGGTCCATCCGGCGCTCGCCGCCGACCAGCACCGGGCGGCCGCGCAGCCGCCGGTAGTCCACATCCCAGAGCCAAGAGGTATCGCGCCCATCGGGCGTTTGCGCGTTCACCGCCAGCAAGACCGGGACCGGCGCGGGAACCATCACGTCCAGCGCCTCCAGCCATCCCGCCGGGTTCTTCGCGAGCAGCAGCCGGACCTCGGTACCCCGCCGCTGGACCTGAGTGTACCGGCCGGCCACGGAGGTGACCCCGCGCATCTGGGCCAGGGCGCTGTCGACCCCCACGCCGAATGCCTCCGCCACCGCGAGCGCGATGACCGCGTTGGAGGCGTTGGCCCGGCCGGGCAGGGCCAGGCCAAGCGGCTGGGAGCGGCCGGCCGGGTCAACGACGTTACCGTCGCTGAGCACCCAGCTGACCGGAGGTCGCCGGTTGCCGCACTCCCGGCAGGTCCACTCATCGCCGTCGCGCAGCAGGTGGGCACCGCAGTTCGGGCAGCACCAGGAGTCCTCGCGCCAGCGCTGCCCGGCGGCCACCCAGGTGACGGCGCTGGCGGCGCTGGCCGCCCAGGCGACCAGCGGGTCATCGGCGTTCGCGACGACCCGGCAGCCGGGGGCGGCGGCCAGGGCCTCGCGCCAGCGGCGGGCCAGCATCCAGATCTCGGCGGCCCGGTCCATCTGGTCGCGGCTGAGGTTGAGCAGCACCACGACCTTGGGCTGGGTCGCCTTGATCATCGGGGGGATGTACTTCTCGTCGGTCTCCAGGACCGCCAGCGGCGCGTCCGGCGCCCGGCTGAGCGCGGAGGTGAGCCCGGCCTCCATGTTGGCGCCGTACACGTTCGACGCGATCGGCTGCCCAAGGGCGCTCAGCGCCGCCGTGATCAGCCGTGTCGTCGTGGTCTTGCCATTGGTCCCGGTGACCAGGACGACCTGGCGGCCAGCGGCCAGCAGGGACAGCAGGTCCGGCTCCAGCCGGAGGCTGATGACGCCGCCGATGACGGACCCGTCGCCCTTGCCAGCGAGCCGGGATACGGTCGCGGCGGCACCGCCGACCGTCGTGGCGAGCCGGGCCCGTATCGGGAGCCGGGAACGGCCGGGAAGTGTCGTGTCCATTGCCGCTGATGCTATCCGCTCGCAGGCTCGCCGCGCCGCGCGGAAGACCGAGGTAGTCAGTTTTCCCGGCCCAGGGTCTCCCCCGCAGCGCCTCTGGAAGGCCCCGCCCTGCGCAGGTGCTTAGCTGGCTTCGATTACCACGCGGAAGCGGTCGGGCTTGAGGACGACGACGGACAAGCCGACGGGCACGCGCGTGGCGGTGTCATCGAACCGGATCGTCACCGAGATCGCCGACTGACCGGGGACAAGGCGCAGGCTGCGCGCCACCGACGGCTGCGGTGGCGAGAGCTCCATGTCCACCGCCGCGGCATAGGCACTCCCGGGGGCCGCCGTGCCCCCGGGGAGAGCGTGCAGGGTGTCGGCGAACGAGCGCATGTCGTCGTCGGAGACCATCTTGGCGACGGCGTCCGGGACATACGCGGTGGAGATCGCCACCGGCTCGCCGCCGGACGTCCACACGCAGCGGACGACCCGCACGGGCGCCGCGCCGGCCCCGGCGCCCAGCGCCCAGGCCACGTCCCTGGGGGCGTCCCGCTGGGAGACGTGCCGGGCCTGGCAGGTGATCTCGCCGCCCATCGGGTCCAGGCGGGTGCGCAGCCCGGCAATGCCCTCAACGGGAATGAGGTACTCCGCCTGGCTGGCCCGGTACAACTGCCCGTCGGGCAGCCTGCGGATGAGCGAGCGCCGGATGAGCTCGCCGATCGCCGCGTCAATCTCCGGGACGCCAACGTTGTAGCGGCGGGCCAGCGCGCTGCGCCGGGGCAGTCGCCATCCCGGCTCGCGGTGGACCAGCGCGGCCGCGATGCGATCGGCCAGCACGCCGATCGCGGCACCAAGGTCGCCGGTCATCACGTTCCCCGAAGAAGCAGTGCTCCCCGAGGGAACAGGGCTCCCCGAAGGAGCGGGACTCCCGGACGAGGTCGTGCTCCCGGAAGCCGGCGAATCCCGCGTGTCCACAGTTATTGATAATCACCGTAGGTGAACTTAAGATGAATCAGAAAAGAATGACAGCTGTCTTAGTTGATGTCATATAGGTAAACCGTCGCGCCCAGTGCCACCGTCAACGCCCTGCGGCACCGAACGCTTTAATGGGTTGCGGCCCGCGCGGGTTTATCGCAGGACTAGGGAGGCTCGCCGCCGCCCGGAGCGCAAGGCGCTGTACTGGAGTTTTTACCTTCAGTTTACCGTGACCAAGGTCGCCCGGGGCGACGGGTTACGGCCGCCGGGGTCCGCCGGGATAGCCTGAACTTCGGCAGATATCGGCCTTCGGCCGCCAGTTCATCATAAGTTAACCATCCGTACCCCTTTTGGCCATCTCGGGTTCACTGATGGATGTCCTCCGCGTCGGCAGACTGTATTTCGGGCGTTGGTGACGCAAGCCACCGCGTGTCCGGTGACCAATGACTAAGAGGAGAAATTCGTCATGCAACTTCGGGGCAGGAAGCAGGCCGTTACCGCGGGGGGTGCCGTCCTCGCGATGGCATTGCTCGCCGCATGCTCCTCATCGAGCTCAACCACGTCCGCCGGCGGAGGCACCAGCCCGGCCGCGGGCGGCGGGTCAACTACATCGCCGGCGGCCGCCGCCAGCGGCACCATCAACGCGAGCGGCTCAACGTTCCAGACGAACTTCCAGCAGGCCGCCATCGCCCTTTTCAAGCAGTCCAGCCCGAACGTCACCGTCAACTACGGCGGCGGCGGCTCCGGCAAGGGCCGCTCGGACCTGGCCGCGGGCACGGTCCTGTTCGCCGGCTCGGACACCGCGCCCATCCCGGACAAGGAGGTAGCGAACTTCAAGGGCAAGCAAGTCCTGTACTTCCCGGTCCAGATCGGCCCGATCGCGATCGCCTACAACCTCTCCGGCGTGAGCAACCTGAAGCTGGACGGCCCGGCGCTGGCTGGCATCTTCCAGGGCACCATCAAGACCTGGGATGACCCGGCGATCAAGGCGCTGAACTCCGGCGCCAGCCTGCCGGGCACCCCGATCACGCTGGCGGTTCGCTCGGACTCCTCCGGCACGACGCAGAACTTCACCAAGTTCCTGACCGAGGCCGCGCCCAGCTGGACGCTCGGCACCGGCTCGACCGTGAAGTTCCCGGCCACGGCGCACGCCGCCAGCGGCGGTAGCGGCGTCGCCCAGGTCGTCAAGTCGACGGCCGGCGCGATCGGCTACGTGGACGACTCCACCGCCAAGGCCTCTGGCCTGGTCGCGGCGTCGGTCAAGAACAAGGACGGCCAGTTCGTCGCCCCGTCCCCGGAAAGCGCCGGCGCGGCGGCCCAGTCGATTACCCCGACGGCTGACCTCACGTTCAGCGCGGCCTGGCAGGCGGGCGCGAGCGCCTACCCGATCACCTACCAGTCGTGGGACCTGGTCTACGCCAAGCAGGCCAACGCTAGCGACGCGGCCCTGCTCAAGGCCTACCTCGGTTTCCTGCTCGGTCAGCAGGGCCAGGGCCTGCTGAGCCAGCTCTACCTCTCCCCGCTGCCCACCGCCATCGACCAGGCGGCCGTCGCCCAGCTCGACAAGATCACCTCCTGAGCGAAATGAACACCGTGGCAAAGGCGGACCCGGCCCAGTCGGCCGGGCCCGCCCACCCGCTTGCGCATCGGCGACCGCTCGGCGACCGGACCTTCCAGGTCCTCGCGCTCGTGGCGGGCCTGCTGGTGCTGGTGATCCTCATCCTGATCGCGGTGTCGACGGCGCAGCAGTCCACGTCGTGGTTCACCACCGCGGGGGCGTCGGGGATCTTCTCCATCGACTGGGATCCCGCCAACAACCACTTCGGCGCGATGTCCTTCGTCTTCGGGACGGTGATCACCTCCGTGATCGCGATCGTGATCGCGGTTCCGGTCAGCGTCGCGATCGCGCTGCTGCTGACCGAGGTGGTGCCGCGCCGCTGGTCGCAGCCCATCGTCTACGTGATCGACCTGCTCGCCGTCGTCCCCTCGGTGGTCTGGGGCCTGTGGGGCATCCTCGTGCTCGTTCCGTGGCTGCAAAACAGCATCTACGCGCACATCGGCAACGTGCTAAACGGCGTCCCGGTGCTCGGCAACTTGTTCGGGCCACCGATCAGCGGCGCGGCGTTCTGCACCGCCGGAGTCATCCTGGCCATCATGATCACGCCGATTATCACGTCGCTGTCCCGCGAGGTCATCGCGACGGTTCCGGCGATCGACAAGGAGGGCGCCTACGCACTGGGCGCCACTCGGTGGGAGATGATCCGGGGCGCCGTCTGGCCGCACAGCCAGGGTGGAGTGCTCGGGGCAGTGCTGATCGGCCTGGGCCGGGCGATGGGGGAGACGATCGCGGCCGCGCTCGTCATCGGCTCATCGGCCACCATCACGTCGCACCTGCTCGCCCCGGGCTACTCGATCCCCGCCGTCATCGCCAACCAGTTCGGCGAGGCGTCCGGCGTGTTCCGGTCCGCGCTGATCGGCATGGGCCTGTTCCTGTTCGCGATCACGATCATCGTCAACCTGGTGGCCCGCGGCATCGTTGAGCGGTCCGCGCGGCGCATGAGGGGAGCCTGATGGCAGTCACCGCTAACCCTGGCCCGGGTCAGCCGACCGTCGACCTGCGCGAGCCGGCCGGCTGGCGGCGCACCAAGAACCAGGTCGCCACCATCTTGATGTGGGCCGCCTTCGCGATCACCTTGGTCCCGCTGGTCTTGGTGCTCTACACGGTGATCCAGAAGGGCGCCTCCGCGATCAGCTGGCAGTTCCTGACCGGCGGCCCGATCCCGCCGAACGTGCTGCCGCTGGGCGTCGGCGGGATGGGCCCGGCGGTCATCGGCACGCTCGAGATCACCGGGTTCGCCGCGCTCATGGCCATCCCGTTGGGGGTTCTCGGCGGGGTCTACCTCAACGAGTACGGCGCCACCAGCTGGCTGGCCAAGCTCCTGGCCTTCCTGTCTGACGTGATGACGGGCGTGCCGTCGATCGTCATGGGCCTGTTCATCTTCACGATCTGGATCCTGCACTTCGGCTACTCAGGGGTGGCGGGCGCTTTCGCGCTGGCCTGCCTGATGCTCCCGATCGTGATCCGCTCCACCTTCGAGATGCTCCGCCTGGTGCCCGACAGCCTCCGCCAGGGTAGCTACGCGCTGGGCGCGACCAAGGCACGGGTGACCGTGACCGTGGTGCTCCCGGCCGCGATCGGCGGTATCGTCAGCGGCTCGCTGCTGGCCGTGGCCCGGGCCGCCGGGGAGACGGCACCGCTGCTGTTCACCATCTTGACGGTGGAGGCGACCAACACGAACATCTTCAGCGGCGCCAACACGGCGCTATCCACGCAGATCTTCGTGAACGCCACCTCGCCTTACGTCGGCGCTGAGTCCCGTGCCTGGGGTTCCGCACTGACGCTGATCGCCATAGCCTTCATATTGATGATCATCGCCCGCGTCGTGACCGCCCGGTTCACGCGCTATACGCGCTAGGAACGACATGGATCAGCCTGAGAACGAGGTACTCCCCAAGCTGCACGTGCCGTCGACGGCGCTCGACGTGCCGGCCGAATCGTTCGCGAGCCCCGCCGTGTTCAACGTGGACGGCGTCTCCATCTACTACGGGTCATTCCGGGCCGTGGCCCACGTCTCGCTCACCATCCACGAGCACGAGATCACCGCGTTCATCGGCCCGTCCGGGTGCGGCAAGACGACCGTGCTACGGACGCTGAACCGGATGAACGACCTGATCCCGGGCGCGCGCATGGAGGGCAGCATCCACTACCGGGGCGCCGGCCTGTATGACACCGCGGTATCGCCGACGGCGGTGCGCCGCCGCATCGGCATGGTCTTCCAGAAGGCGAACCCGTTCCCGAAGTCCATCTACGACAACGTCGCGTATGGGCCGCGCATCAACGGCATCCGCGGCAAGGGCCGGCTCGATGAGATCGTCGAGCGGTCGCTGCGCCAGGCCGCGCTGTGGGACGAGGTCAAGGACCGGCTGGGCAAGTCCGGGCTGGGCCTGTCCGGCGGCCAGGCCCAGCGGCTGTGCATCGCCCGCACCCTCGCCGTCGAGCCGGACGTCGTGCTCATGGACGAGCCGTGCTCGGCCCTCGACCCGATCGCCACCGGCCGGATCGAAGACCTGATGCAGGAGATCAAGGCCAAGTACACGATCGTCATCGTCACTCACAACATGCAGCAGGCGACCCGGGTCAGCGACCGCACCGCGTTCTACTCGGTGCTGCGGGACGAGAAGAGCGACACCCGCACCGGCGTGCTCGTCGAGTACGACCGGACGGTGAACATCTTCGAGAACCCGAAGGACGACCGGACCCAGGCCTACGTCACCGGCCGGATCGGCTGAGAACCGTCAAGCCCTTTCATCCCTAACGCAGCGAACGATCCCCGTTGCTTCTTGACTGGCGCCGGGGACCGTTGCGTATCACCCGTCGCGGGCGCCTCTGCAGGCCTATGGCCAACCGCCCCGTCCCGTGACCCTAGTCGCGCTTGGGGCCGGCTAGGTAGATCACTCGGCGGGAGACGTTGACGGCGTGGGCGCCCAGGCGCTCGTAGAACCGGGTCACCAGGGTCAGGTCCATGATCGCGGGGACGGGCAGGCCGCCGGCCGCGAGCTCGGCGTGCAGGCGCGCGTGCAGGTCGTCCATCTCCTGGTCCTCGATGCTCAGCCGGGCCGCCGTGGAGCGGTCGCGCTGGTACCAGCAGTCGGACGTCTGCCCCCACATCTCGGCGGCGAGTTGCCCCATGCGGGTCAGCATCGCCTGCCCGGCGGGCGACAACGCCCTCGCTGGCGCGTTCGCGGCGGTGGCGACTATCTGCACGATGAGATCATGCGAGCGCTCAAGCTCGGGCGTGATCCGCAGCACCGACAGCAGGAAGCGCAGGTCCGAGGCGACCGGTGCCTGCAGTAGGATCTCCCGCTGCACCAGTTCCTCGACCTCGAGGTAGAGCGCGTCGATCTCCTGGTCGCGCTCGAGGAGGATCGTGAACACCCCGCCATCCCCGGCCAGCAGGGCCCGGGTGGCCTCATTAAGATCTTCGCCGACCATCGCGAACAGCTGGATGACCTTCCCCTCAATGATTTCCAGCTCTCGCTCGAACTCTTGCCTGGGTTCGCCCACGGAACAAGGGTACGGGGCGCGCTGGCGTAATCCACCAGCGCGCCCCGTGATTTCAGGGTTTTCCGCCTCCCGGGGACCCGGGCTAGACCGCCACCTCAACCTTGGTGACGGAACCGATCGCGGCGGGTACCACCCGCTCCTCGCGCACCCCGCCGGGGGCCAGGACGACCAGCGTCCAGTCGCCCGGGGCGGCGAAGAACCGGAAGCCGCCGTCCTCGCCCAGGGGAACCTCGGCGACGAATTCGTCTCCGCTGCCCCGCAACCGGGCATACCCGGTGCTGGCCGGCACCCCGCCGACGGTGACGTGGCCCTCGACGATCGCCTCCTTGCCCGCGGCGTCGGCGGTCACGGTGATCCCGCCGGCCGGCGCTCCGCAGCCGCTCAGGTCGTTGCTCAACGTGCGTCTCCCAACTCGATCGGCACGCCGACCAGCGAGCCGTACTCGGTCCATGAACCGTCGTAGTTCTTCACGTTCGCCTGGCCGAGGATCTCGTGCAGCACGAACCACGTGTGCGCGGAGCGCTCGCCGATCCGGCAGTAGGCGATGGTGTCCTTGCCGAAGTCCACGCCCGCCTCGCTGTACAGCGTCTGGAGGTCGTCGTCGGACTTGAAGGTGCCGTCCTCGTTGGCGGCCTTAGACCACGGGATGTTGCGCGCGGTCGGGACGTGCCCGGCTCGCTGCGCCTGCTCCTGCGGCAGGTGGGCGGGGGCGAGCAGCCGCCCGGCGAACTCATCGGGCGAGCGAACGTCCACGAGGTTCTGCACGCCGATGGACGAGACGACCTCATCGCGCAGCGCGCGGATCGCGGAGTCCTGCTCGGAGGCGGTGTAGCTGGCCTTCGCGCGGGTGGGCACGTCGACGGCCAGCTCGCGCGAGTCCAGCTCCCACTTCTTGCGGCCGCCGTCCAGGAGCACCACCTTGTCGTGCCCGTACAGCTTGAAGTACCAGTACGCGTAGGCGGCGAACCAGTTGTTGTTCCCGCCGTACAGCACGACGGTGTCGTCGTTGCCGATGCCGCGCTCGGACAGCAGCGCCTCGAACCCGGCCTTGTCGACGAAGTCACGGCGGACCGGGTCCTGCAGGTCCTTCTTCCAGTCGATCTTGACCGCTGACGGGATGTGACCCTTGTCGTAAGCACTGGTGTCCTCGTCAACCTCGACGATGACGAAGCCAGGCTGGCCGATCTTGGATTCGACCCAGTCAGCGTCGACTAGGACGTCTGAGCGGCTCATTGGATGAGATCCTCCTTGGGTGGCGGCCGCTACTGGGCCGGCCGGAGACGTTGAATGAAAAGGTACATATGGCAGCCGAGGCACAGGTCGAACGCCGCGTTCAGGAAGGCGGCGATGAGCGCCAGCGTGGTGAAGGCGATGCCGACCAGGGGCGACACGGCCAGGAAGCCGATCGTCGCGATGGCCGCGCACATCATGCCGACTCCTTGCGCGAACCTCGGCGGTGACTCGGCCTCAAGCTCGGCGGGCGGTCCCAGCCGCGGCCGGACCAAGGCGCGGTACACGAAGCCGTAGGGCGCGTAACGCAGTCCGGCCAACGCCCCGATCGCGAACACCACCGTCTGGGCTAGCAGCAGCCAGCCACTACCGGTAACCAGGACGATCGCGAGGATGATGGTGGTGATGACCGCGCCAAACCGCGGTCCTCGCGGATCGATGCCCATGGTGGTGCTCCCAACTGCAGACGAGGTTAAGCTCGCATTCGGCCTGCCCGTTGGAGAACCTAGCTCTCCCTAATGCGATGGGCAGGGCCGACCGCATACAGATCGCGGTCGCCACCCGGCAAAAATCGACAGCACGCCGCTTGGTGAGCATCTGCGCTGTTGGGGACTGCACGAACCAGATGTTATTCATCCGAGGCCCGGCTGTCACCTCCCAGATCACGGTCACGCAGCGCCCGCCCCCAAGATCTCGCCCACGGCGGCGAGCACGTCGGCCTTGCGCGGCTGGCCGCTGGCCCGGCTGGCGATCGCGCCATCGGGGCCGAGCACCAAGATCGTCGGGGTGGAGTAGATGTTCAGCCTCCTGGCCAGGTCCAGTCGCGCGGCGGCGTCCACCTCAACCAGTTCGACCCCGTCATGATCTTGGGCCACCTGGCCGAGCATCCGCCGGGTCGGCGGGCAGTTGGCACAGAACTCAGTGGAGAACTGGACCAGCGTCGCCCGCGCGCCGAGCGGGACGCCGAGCTCCTCGGCGGTCAGCACGGCCGGATCGGCGAGGGTAATCCGTCCGGCGAGCGGACGGAGCGCCCCGGCCGGGGATGCCCTGAACTTCCCCCGGCGCTGGCGCAAGGCCAGCCCGGCAACCGTGGCGGCGGCCAGCACCACCACGAGCACGATCAAGCCACCCATCACGCTCCCCCTAGCGCGCTGGGCGGGCGCCTGTATTCCCGCTCAGATGGTGACGGTGATGGGCTGGCCGCCCCGGACCGTGATGATGAAGGACTTAATGTCGGTGGCCGTGGCCCCGGCGGAGGAGGGATACCAGACGTTCCCCTCGTCGGAGTCGGTTACCCAGCTGCCGGCCAGCTGGCGGGTGCCGTCGCCCTCGACCACCCACATCTGGCACGGGGTGTCCACCGGGAGGCCGGATACCTTCGCCGCCAGTTGCGTGCCCCAGCCCATCGACTGGTAGGCGACGGTCGCCGCCGCCTGGCCGTTGCTCCCGGTCGCGGTCAGCCACGCGCCATTCGGCGGCCCGGCCGGGTGCAGGTCCTGTCCCAGCGCCTGCTGAGCCGGGGCGGGGGCGGGGCTGGCGGCCAGCTTGGCGCCGCCGAAGGACGCCGCGCCGATGACCACCGCGGCGGCGGCCACCGCGGCGATGCTCGCCAGCCCGCGCCGCTTGCGGCGGGCGGCCAGGTCCACGACGTTAGCGGGCGGCGGCGGGGGTGCCCCGCCGTCGGTAGCCGACCTGGCCGGGGCGGACGGCCCGGCCGCGCGGCCGGCCAGCTGGGCAGGCACCGGGAACCGGGCGATTACCGCGTCCGGCGCGCTTGATGTCGGTGGCAGCGCAGTCGATGACGGCACGGTGGCCGGCGGCACTGTGGTCGGCGGCACTGTGGCCGGCGGCACGGCCGGTGGCACCGCTGGCGGCGGCAGCGTCGGGTACGGCGCGGTTGCCTCCAGAGGCGGGGTTGCCCCCAGCCCCCCGGATACGGTGTCGCGCCGCCGGGCCAGGAACGTCACCGAGGGCAGCAGCAGCGGGTCCCCGGGCAGGGGGCCATCCGCGAGCGCGATCGCCTCCTCGGACGGGACCAGGGCCAGCAGGCCGGGTAGCTCCATGAACTCGGCCAGCTCGGCCCGGCACCGCGGGCAGGTGTCGAGGTGCTCGTCCACTGCCGCGCGCTCATCAGGGTCGATCGCGCCAAGTACGTAGACGCCGAGCGCGATGCGCGCCTCTTGGCAATCCCAGGTGGCCGTCATGGGAGTCCCCGTTCCTCAAGCGCCAGCTTCAGCGCCTTCAGCGCGTAGTAAGTACGCGACTTCACGGTTCCCGCCGGTATCCCGAGGGTCACGGCCGCTTCCGCGACCGAGCAGCCCCGGTAGTAGGTCTCCACGATCACCTTCCGGTGGTCGGGTCGCAGCGAGGCCAGCGCCTCGGCCACGGCCCAGGATTCCAGGGTCCGGTCGGTGTCGTCGCTGGCGGGGAGCGTATCCAGGACCGCCTGCCCTACCTCAGGCGGGCGCGACTGGCGGGCGCGGAACGCGTCCACCGCCAGGTTGCGCGCTACAGCGAACAGCCATGGCCGCGCCGGCCGGTCGGCGAGCGCCTCCGGGTGTCGCCATGCCCGCACGAGGGTTTCCTGCACAAGGTCCTCCGCCCGCTGCCTGTCTCCTCCGGTCAGATGCAGGGCGTACCGGAGCAGGGCACCGCCGTGTTCGGCGTACAGCGCCCGGATAAACGCCTCGTCGGCCACGTCTCGCTCCGGGGTCGCCCCCGCGGGCGGTTGCTGCGTCGTGGCCGCTCTCGCGTCCGGCACACCAGGTAGAACGGAGCTAGCCGCCTGGCGGTTCACCTCTTCAGGGAAATCTTTGGTCACTGCTCGTCGACCACCGTGCCTAGGTCACCGGGTGAACGGAGGAGGGCTGGACCCCTCCCACACGTCAAGCATACCAAAAGCGACTAAATATGACCGCGCAGTAACAACTACGCGCTCCGGGAGCGGTAGGTAACCGCCCGGGAAAAGCAGTGATCTTCGTCGCATGGCATATCACAGCGGTGAAACATTGCGTTTCAGGCATGTTACAGAGGTCCCCTGGCCGGGCATCCCGTTACCCGGGGAAAAGTTGCGCGAATCTTCAGCCACCCGCGAACGGGGGCAGCACCTCGATGGTGGCACCGTCTTCCAAGATGGTCGCCGCGGCCGCCGCACGGCGCACAGGCAGCGCGTTGACCAGGAAAGATGACCGTTCCATGACCTGCTTGAGCCGATCGGGGGAGGCTCGCCCGGCGAGCACGACCGCGAGCGCGCTGGCGAGCGTCTCCGCCTCCACCGACTCCTCTGGCGTGCCGGCGGCATCCTTCGCCGCGGCCCAGTACCGAATCGTCACCTTGGCCATGTGGGTTATCCTCACCCCAACGGGATCCTTGGGCGCTGTTGCCCCCGGGTCCCATTTGTGTTTATACAGATAATGATGACGCGCACGCGTCGCAGTCTGGAGGTGGCATCAGGTGAGCGACCTGCTGTTGGTGACCGGTGTCCTGGAACCCTCCGCGGAGGTCCTGCCAGCCCTCGGCCTGCTGCTGCACTCGGTGCGGGTCCTGCCGGCGGACCCGTCCGCGCTCGTCGAGGCGCCGCCGGCCGAAGTGGTCCTCGTGGACGCGCGCCGCGATCTCGCGCATGCCAAGAGTATCTGCCGGCTGCTGCACACTACCGGACTTGACTGCCCCATGCTCGCGATCGTTACCGAGGGTGGGCTGGCGGCGGTGAGCGCGGAGTGGAACGCCGACGACGTCATCCTCAACACGGCCGGTCCCGCCGAGGTCGAGGCCCGGCTGCGGCTCGCGATCGGGCGGCGCGCGATGCGGGTCGCGGCCGACGCGCCGGATGAGATCCGCTCCGGCGACCTGGCCATCGACGAGGCCACCTACTCCGCCCGGCTGCGCGGCCGCGTCCTCGACCTGACCTTCAAGGAGTTCGAGCTCCTTAAGTTCCTGGCCCAGCACCCCGGCCGGGTGTTCACCCGCGCGCACCTGCTCCAGGAGGTGTGGGGCTATGACTACTTCGGCGGCACCCGGACGGTGGACGTTCACGTCCGGCGACTGCGCGCCAAGCTCGGCCCCGAGCACGAGGCGCTGATCGGGACCGTCCGCAACGTCGGCTACCGGTTCGTGCCGGTGAAGGGCGGCCCGGAGGACCGGGACGGAGTGCTCGTCCAGGGCTCCGTCGCTCCCTCCGTCCCCGCGGACCGGTGACGCGGCCCCGGCTCACCGAAGGCCCCCTCTCCGCGGCCCAGGCCGCGCTGGTCGCCGAGCTCGCCGAGGCGGCCCGTCGGGCCGACGGCGTCGCTCCGCTGTCAGAGCACGCGTTGCTGCGTGTCCAGTACCCCGCGGACGGCAGCGCTGGTGAGCGCAGTGCCGCCCGCGACCTCCTGCTGACCATCGAGGAGACCGCGGCCGGTTACGCGCACCTGGACCCGGCCGATGAAACGGGCGAGAACGAGGGTGACCTCAGCGGCGAGCTAGTCGTCCACCCCGCGCACCGGCGCCGGGGACACGCCCGCGCGCTGATCACCGCACTCGCCGAGACCGCACTCGCCGATAGTGCCAGCGGGCGCGGGATCCGGCTGTGGGCGCACGGTGACCTGCCCGCCGCCGCGGGGCTGGCCCGGGCCACGGGCTTTACCCGGGTCCGGTCGCTGTGGCAGATGCGCAGGCCGCTGGCCGGCGGGGGCGCCAGCCCCGGCACCCCTGCCCTTCCCGAGCCGTCCTTTCCGGCCGGGGTGACCGTGCGGACCTTTGTTCCCGGCCAGGACGAGGAGGCGTGGCTGGAAGTGAACGCGCGGGCGTTCGCCCACCATCCTGAGCAAGGCGCCTGGACCCGAGACGACCTGGAGCTTCGAGAGGCGGAGCCGTGGTTCGATCCGGCTGGGTTCTTCCTGGCCGAGCGCGACGGCCGGCTGGCCGGCTTCCACTGGACCAAGGTTCACCCGGAGGGACCCGATGGCGCGCCGGAAGGCGAGGTCTACGTGGTGGGCGTGGACCCCGGCGGGCAAGGCGGCGGCCTCGGGCGGGCGCTGACCCTCGCGGGCCTTCATCACCTAGCGGGGCGGGGACTGGCACACGTGATGCTGTATGTCGACGAGGAGAACGCGGCGGCCACCCGCTTGTACACCGCGCTCGGATTCACCCGCTCCAACACCGACGTCATGTACCGCCGGGCGGTACCGCCGAACATGGCCAGTGGTCACTAGGCGGAGGAGGCTCCCGGCCGCACGCCTACCCCCAGGACAGCGTCAAGCTCCGTCCGGGTGAGGGGCCTGTCGCTTGCCGCCACCGCAGTGAGCACTTCTCCGTAGAGCTCGATCTCGTCCCATGCGACGCGGTCGTGCAGGCGCTGGTCAGGCTGCCTGGGAATCTCGCTCACCTCCGTCGACGCGGGATCCTCTCGACCGTCTTCCAGGTTACGTCGCGACACCTTTCCTCCGCATGACCCATCAGGGCCATTCGCTAACTACCCTCTGGTTCGGTTTTACCCGCCTTCGCGCTAACGATTCCGCGACTCGCGGCGGACGTTGCGCCCATGCGGTAACCGGCGGGCCGGCTACCCGCCTCGACCTGCCAGGTCGAGCCGTGCGTAGTCTTCTGATTACAGGTTAGATCACTATGCGCGCATGCACCATGCCCGATAAGCAACCATCCGGCACCACATAACCCCCGAGAACCACTACTCTCAGTAGTCGCAGCGGGATGCGCGCTCCGCCTAAGTAGCCCCCACGCGTGCCAAGTTGGGATATAACGGGACACTCAGCCGTTTCGGTTGCGGACAGTGCTCCTTCGGGAGAAGAGTCAGGGGGGTACCCGTCCCGACGCAGCACGCCTTCACCCGCTGGGCACGGCCCGCCGGCTCCCTTGATCGCCCGGCGCAGACGCCGGGGCCGATCCCTCGCTAGACTCGCACATCGTTCTCGCAGACCTTGGGACCAAAGATTCTCGTGATGCCATGAATGAAAACAGTGACCTCCTGCCTAATCTGCTCCATGAAGAATTTGAGATGCAGATGCGCGGTTACAGCCGCCGCCAGGTTGACGACTTCGTAGCACGACGCAACGGCGAGATCCGCGATCTGGAGCAGCGCCTGGCCAGGACCATCGACGAGGCTGAGCATCTGCGGCGTGAGGTAGCGACCGTGCGCCAGCAGGCCCTCGCCGGGCGGCCCGCGCACGAGGAGGTCAGCGAGCGCATCGCCCAGATCCTCAAGCTGGCCGATGACGAGGCGAAGGCCCAGAAGGGCAAGGCCGGCGACGAGATCTCCAAGCTGCGCGCGGAGGCCCAGCAGGAGTCTGAGCGGGTGCGCGCGGACGCGCGGGAGCAGGCCGAGCGGATGCTGACCGCCGCGCAGGAGCAGGCCGAGCGGACCATCTCCGCCGCGCGGAATGAGGCCGACAAGACCCGGACCGCCGCCCGGACCGAGGCCGACCGGTTGACCAGCGAGACTCGCAAGAAGGCCGATGCGGCCTTGGCCAGCGCCAAGGGGCAGGCAAAGAAGGTGCTCGACGAGGCGACGGCCCGGGCCACGGCGATCCACGACGGCGCCGAGCGCAGGCTCAACCTGCTCAGCACCCGGCACACCGAGACGGTCCGCCGGCTCACCGACATCCTTGATGGCGTTCAGGGGCTGGTCGCCGCCGAGGCGGCCCGCATGTCGCTGGAGGAAGAGGTCAACCAGCAGGTCGCCAAGGCGATCGCCCTGGCCGAAGAGCAGGAGCAGGCCGCGGCCGCGGCGGTCGCCGCGCGCGAGGACGCCCCCGCCGCGCCCCGGCCCGCCGGCCACCCGGTCGATCTCGGGTCGCTGGCGCCGCCCGCGCCGGAGACGATCGCCAACGGCACTCCCGCCCCCGCTCGCAACGGGGCGGACAGCCGGTCCCCCGGAGGAGCTCCGCAACCGGGCCGCCAGCCGGCCGGCCGGCCCG
>JAICUO010000471.1 GCA_025935815.1 Streptosporangiaceae bacterium | reverse complement strand
CGCGAAGCTTGGTGCCGCGCTCGGCCGCGACGGGGCATTGCCCACCTGGCTCGCACAGGGCAGCAGCGCCGGCCAAGTGCCCCGGCGCAGCCTGGCGCTGGTGTCCGGCCTGTCCGCGATCGCGCTCGCCGTCGCGGCCGCTGCCGGGCTCGGCCCCCGCCCGCTCGTGCTGCTCACGACGGGATCGTTTGTCCTGGTGTACGTCCTGAGCACGGCCGCCGCCGTGCGTCTGCTGCCGCGCGGGAGTTGGTCGCGCCGCTCGGCCGCGCTCGCCCTCGCCGCCGTCGTGCTGCTGCTTGCGTTGACGGGAGTGTACCTGTTGTGGACCGCTGCCGTCGCCGTCGCAGCCTTGGCTTACCTACGGTGGCGGCGGAGGTCTTGATCCTTCAGCGCTAAGCATGCCGGCGGGGCAGGGGCTAGAAACTAGAACCCCCGTGATACCCAAGTATCGACGGGGGAACATCTTCCAGAGTGGGCCCGGCGCGACTCGAACGCGCGACCTCTTGCTCCGGAGGCAAGCGCTCTATCCAGCTGAGCTACGGACCCGTTATCGGGAGGGGAAAACTCGCCCCAGCGCGCGGTTTCCGCAACCGTTGACCGGCCCGTTTCCCGAAGCGCAACGAGCCGCCTATTGGGCTCTCATCCGTCCAGTAGCGCCAGAACACTCTGCCGTCCTATGCGAGCGGGAGCCGCCAGTATCGGGGCTCCCGCGGCGTTTGGTCGCCGCCGGGTGCTACTCGGCCGGCCACGGCCGGTTACAGTCATTCACCGTTGGCTACTGGCGCCGGAACTGTCACTGCCGCTACCGGAACTATCGCCGGGACTGGGAGTGCCCGGCGACCCGCGGCCGTGCTGGGAGGCTCCCGTGTTACACCTCCCGACACTCCTATGGACAAGCGGCGCACTGGCGGTACAGTAGGTTGTACCTACCCCCAAGAACGAGCCGGGGCCGATGCCGACCGACCGCAGGGCCCGAATCCTGCTCGTGGACGACGACGAGGCCGTCCGCAGTGTGCTCGGCCGCACCTTGGTCGAAGACGGCTATGAGGTGGTGGAGGTGAAGGATCGCCGCGAAGCCGTTGCCGCTACGGGCCCGGAGTTTTTCGACCTGGTTGTCACCAACGTCAGCATGCCCGGCCTCACCGGCAAGGAAATGGCAGCCGAGTTGCAGCGGCGCTTCCCAGGTCTTACCGTCCTGCATCTGGACGACTTGGCCCACCCTCTCGGAGCCGACCTTCCCCCGGAAATCTCCGCCATTGCCAAGCCGTTCAGCATGGAGGGACTGTTGGCGGCGGTTGCCCACCTTCTCAAGCACCGACCCCGACCGTCTGCACAGGCCTGAGAGCGTCGCAGCCTTCCTAGCCATTCATTCGCGTGCTTTCGCGAACAGGACCAGACTCACAACTACAACTGCGATGCGCAGCACGACCCACTGGATCGTACCCATTGGTCTGCTTCCAGATGGCCAATAGCCTGGGCGCTGGTCTGTCTGGCCAGAACAAGTTGCCATGGGCTCCGGTCGGTCGACGGTAATCCTCCTCACAGCCAATACAAGCCGCCGCGCTATAGTGACAGCGATGCCCGGGACTGTTGGTCAACAGAGGCATGATCGGGAGCTGAAGCGCTACCATGGCACGGCAAGCACGGCTACGGAGGGAGTACGCGGAATGGTATCCGCATCTGGCTCCTGCGCGGTGGCAATTAGCGTCCACCGTCCGCCGCATCGTGCTCCGCCAGCTGCGGCAAGGTTCGCCCCACTGGCAGCCTGGGCTCCGTATCTTGTCCGATGAGCATTTCGAGTTCCGGGACAGCTCGTCCACCGGTGACTCTCAGGTGCGCGACGCTGAACGTCGCATTGCCACGCACGTGCCGCTTCGCAGTCCTATCCTAGCCGCCCCGGGTGGCCGGCCTGAGCCCGACGGCTCCTCCCAATGAATGGAGCGTGGGTCGATAGTCGCTCCCGGGGTACATAGGCACTGCGGAAGCTGGCGATCTCGTCCCAAGAGGAGAGAAAGCATGACAGAGTCGCGTGAATCGACCACGTCAGGGCGGCCGGGCCGCACGTCTGGGGCAGACTCCAGCGAGCTAGTGCAGGCCAATGTGAAACGCATCGCGGGACTCGAGGAGGCCGAGCACGCCAAGGCCACGCCCGGTGAACGGGTGGCGGACGCGATCGCCGCCTTCACCGGCTCGATGTGGTTCGTCTGGATCAGCGTCGCCTTGATCGGCGGCTGGGTGGTGATCAACCTGGTCCTTCCCCAGGGGAAGCGGCTTGACCCCTTTCCATTCCCGCTGCTCACCCTGATGCTCTCGGTCGAGGCCATCTTTCTCTCGATCTTCATCCTCATGAGCCAGAATCGCGCGGCCACGGTGAGCGACAAGCGAAGTCACCTCGACCTCCAGCTCAATCTGCTGTCGGAGCAGGAGAACACGAAGATGCTCCTGATGCTCCGGGAGATCGGCCAGGCGGTCGGCGCGGAGTTCGGTGATCCGGAACTGAAGGAGCTGGAGGCAAAGACGAAGCCAGAAGAACTGAGTCACCAGATTGACGAGGCGGCCAACGCGGCGAAGAAGCCGGGGACCCCGGCTTAGTGGATCACCGCAGAGATGCGGGAGGCGCGGCTCCGACCGGAGTTCGCCGCATCGTATCCCGGGCTCGAGCCCGGTGCCTGGGAGGACGCGGCGTCCTTGCCGAGGATGTGCTCCAGTGAGCACCTCCTGCAACCCGGCCCCGGCTGGATGCTGAGCGACCGGGTGCTGGACAAGAACACTTCGATTTCCGGGGCGGGGATTCCGGCGGCCGGCCGCGGATTGCCCGCACACGTCGCACCGATCCGCCGATTTAGCTGCTAGCGTGGCGAGGGCGCCCCCGTGGCGCCACTAGGCCGGGCTCGACAGGCATACCGGAAAGGCTGGCCCCGCTGCGCCTATCCCCCCGCTGCCCCGTGCAGTAGGCTTTGCACAGTCCGCGACTGCCCCTTGCAGCTCCCGGCCGCCTTGCCGGAGAAAAGGTCCAGACATGCCCTCCCAGTCTCCAGGCCCTTGGCGGATGGTCGTTACCGACGACGATCCCCAGCTCATGACCTTCTTGGTGACTACACTTCGAAGTGCCGGACACTGTGTCTTTGCCGCGTACGATGGGGAGTCAGCGTGCGAGCTGGCCCTTTTGATTCCCGATCTGGAGCTCTTAATCACCAATACACGATGGGGCTCGACTACCAATCGAGATCTGATCAAGTCGGTCCGCGACAAGAGGCCGGGCTTGCCAATCCTGCATATCGGGGAGCCAATGCCCAATCCGGACGGATTGCTGGATGACGTGCCCGCCCTGCGAGAGCCCTTCACAGCGAATCAGCTCCTAGAGAAGGTGCGTGAGCTGGTGGCTCAGCAAGAGGCAGGCGGTTCCTCCCACCCGTAGGTTTTGTTTTCTACGCCGGCAGCGCCCTAGGCGCAGCGAGGCAACATGGACCCACAGGTCTTTCTCGCGGCTGTCGTCATCATCCTCGTCGCCGCCATTGGGACATGGGGCGCAGTCAAGATCGCGAAGATTATGGCCCACAGCCGCGTTACCGGGGACCCTGACACCGCTGCCCATCTCCAGGCGTTAGATCAAGAGGTTGGGACACTCCGGCGGGAGATGATCGAGACGCAGGAGCGGCTAGACTTCGCCGAAAGGCTGCTGGCGCAGGGACCGGAAACGCGCCGAATGGAACCGCCGACGGCCCGGGACGCGGCCGGGAATCGCCCCTGATAGTGGAGTGGTTCGGCCCCCACCAGTCCGTTCGACGTCCCACACCCGGCTTTCAAGCCGGACCCGGCGGGTTCCGCGCGGCGGCGCTCGCTCCGCCCGACGGCAGCGACTTCCACGCCTACCGGCGGGCATGGGCCACGGCGCGGAAGCATCTCCCGCCGAAGGACGTGGCGCAAGCAGGCGGGTGGAAGTCAACGGACACCCTACTCCGGTCTTACACCCAGGTGGACGACAAGACTATTTTTGCTGTGGTGAGTGAGACGCGGAAACTGCGAGCAGGTAGGGGCTAAACCGTAACACAAACCGTAGCAGCTCTCCCGAGCTACTACGGCGGTGGTCGCTCCAGTTCGTTGTCCACTCACGACTTCAATCAGTCGGGGCGCCCGGATTTGAACCGGGGACCTCCTGCTCCCGAAGCAGGCGCGCTAACCGGGCTGCGCTACGCCCCGTGGTTTACGAGACGGGTGAATGTAATCGGGCGGCCCCCGATTGCCAGCCCCGCGCTCTTGTCCGCCGCCGCTCCAGCGGGCACTCTTAACCCCGTGCCCCACCGCTCGTTCAGCCCCTTGCACCGACCCGCCCTCTGGCTCGGTGTGGGCCTCGCGGCCCTCGCCGCCGCGCTCCTCTGGTGGCGGCGCGAGCCGCGGCCCGACCGGCGCAAGGTCGCGGTGGCCGTCTTCACCAACCGCACCGGCGACTCCTCCCTCGAGCCGCTCGGCAGCATGGCGGCGGACTGGGTCACCCGGGGCCTGGCCCAGAGCGCGCTGGTGGACGTTGTGGACGTGGGCACCATCTATGTCCAGGGCCGCAGCGACTCGGGCACGCCCACCGACCCGCGCCGGCTGGCGCTTCGGAACGGCGCAGGCACGGTGATCTCGGGCAGCTACTACGTCGCCACCGATACCATCGTGCTTCGCGCCTCGGTCGAGGATGCCGTCGCGGGGACGGTGTTGCAGACGGTGGAGCCGGTGCACGCCCCCGCGAGCGAGGCGGTCCAGGCGCTGGACCAGCTCCGGGAGCAGGTGGTGGTCGCCGTGGCCGGCGTCTTCGACACCCGCTACAGTCCCTTCACCTCCCGTCCCTCGACGCCACGCCTGCAGGCGTATCAGAGCTTCGTCGCCGGGCAGACGGCGTACTGGCGCGGGGGAACCCCGTCCGAGGTGCGGGCCCACTTCTCCCGTGCCCTGATCGAGGACGGGAATTTCCTCGCCTCGGCCGTCTGGCTCGCGTTCATCGGCGCCAACGGGGCCGGATGCGGACTCACCGACTCGGTCGCGACCGCGCTGGAGCCGCGGCAGGCGGAGTTGTCCCCGTTCGACCTGCTCACCTTGCGCATCGCCTCGGCCCGCTGTCGCAACGCCTGGGCCGAGGCGTATCGGCTGGCGACCCGGCAGGCGGCGCTCAAGCCGCGCTCCGCCTACGCGATCTATACGGCCGGCTTCTTCGCCATCAGCAGCGGCCGGGCCCGCGCGGCCCGGGAATTGTTCCGGAGCCTCGATCCCGAGCGGGACCTGGGGTGGGTCTCCGATCCCGCCAAGGCGATCTTCTGGCGCGACTACAGCAACGCGGAGCACGTCCTGGGCGAATACCGGGACGAGCTGCGCCAGGCCGAGCGCCAGCTCCGGGACTTTCCGCCCCGGCTCGGAACCCAGCTCTACGCCATCCGCGCGCTGGCAGCGCTGGGGCGAGGCAGCGAGGCGCTCGCGCGGGTGGACGCGGCGATGCGGCTGCCGCAGGATCCGACCGCGCGGGTGACCGGAGGGATGAGCGCGGGCCATCTCGCCTACCAGTCCGCGATCGAGCTTCGGGTGCACGGCGACTCGTCGCGCGCGCGCGAGGTCGCCGAGCGGGCCGTCGCCTGGTTCGAGGCCGATCCGGCCCGCGTCACGGCCGGCTACTACGAGCGTCATTACCTGGCCCGCTCGCTCCTCCTGCTGGGCCGCATCGACGAGGCCGTCGCGACGATGGCCTTCGTGCCCGGCGCCGACACGACCGATCCGGTGATGATCACCCTTCGCGGCGTTCTGGCCGCGCGGCAGGGGCGGATGGAACAGGCCCGCGCCGCAGACCGGCAGCTCGCCGGGATGATGCCCGAGCCGGCGGTCCGCTCATTGGCGGTGATGCAGCGGGTGCGCCTCAAGCTCGCGCTGGCGGAGCGAGACTCGGCGCTGGCCCTCTTCCGGGGGGCGGTCGAGCGCGACGAGATCGTCCGGGCCCTCCTGGGGAACGACATCCACTGCGACCCGCTGTTCGACGGGCTCCGCAACGATCCGGACTTCGAGCGGGTGAACCGCGGACTCTGACCATCCTCCAAAACGATCGAACCCCGGGCAGACCGCCCGGGGCTCGATCGCTTCCACCGCCGTCTAGCTCAGTTGACTACACACGATCCTGCGGCGCGGCTCTTCGCGAGCGACGCCACCGCGTCGAACGCGGCCCGGATCCCGGTCTGGGCGAGGTAGCCGGCATCATACTTCCACACCGCCAGCGCACAGACCGCCGGCGACGAAGCGAGCTTGGAGCCGACCTCCGTGATCTGGCTCGCGGTCATCGGCGGGGTG
>JAICUO010000568.1 GCA_025935815.1 Streptosporangiaceae bacterium | reverse complement strand
CGAACCTGCGGCCCGCGCCGAACTGGCGGGCCCAGTAGCGGGCCACGAGGTCACGGCCCTCGTATCCGAATGGCTCCGGCGGCATCGCGATGAAGACGTCGTCGGTCAGCAGGGCCACCAGCGCGTCGAGGTCGGCCGACTGCCACGCGCGGGCGAACTTGGCCACGATCGCGTCCTCGGCGGATGAGCCGGCGGCGGGCGGCGGTTCGTGGCCGGCGGTCGGCTGCTGCCGGCGCTGGAGGCTGGCGCGGGCTCGTTTGAGGGCGCTGTTGACCGATTGGACGGTCACCTCCAGCATGCCGGCCACCTCGCTGGCGTGGAATCCAAGGACGTCGCGCAAGATGAGGACGGCCACCTGGCGTGGCGGCAGCAGCTGCAGGGCGGCCACGAAAGCCAGCGAGATGGCTTCGGCCTGCTCGTAGCGGGCCTCCGGCCCGAGCGGCTGGCCGGCGGCGCCCTCCAGGATGGCGTCAGGAAACGGCTGCAGCCAGGCGGCCTCGTCGCGCGGCGTCGGCACCGGCGGTTTGAACTGCGACATATCCCACTCCCTGGCCGGGCGCCGACTCGCTGCGCGGCGCGCGTTGAGGCACCGGCTGGTGGCGATCTTGTACAGCCAGGTGCGCAGCGACGCGCGTTCCTCGGTGAACCCGCCGATGCCCTGCCAGGCGGCCAGCATCGTCTCCTGGACGGCGTCCTCGGCGTCGGCGAAGGATCCGAGCATCCGGTAGCAGTGCACCTGCAACTCTCGCCGGTGGGACTCGGCCAGCTCCCGGAACGCCTCTCCATCTCCTGCCCGCGCCCGTGAGAGACGATCGGCTGTCACCATCTTGCGCTCCTTCCTTCCGCGCCACGTCGTACCTCCGCCCGGTATATACACCGCCGACAGCGCGAACTGGGCGGCTCGCGGGCGCCCAGTTTCCCAGTGCCGCGGTGTATGCACTACCGACCGCCCGCCTGCGGCGGCGATGGCTGACAACACCAATCAGAAGGGGGAGCAGACCATGACCATCCACGAATACCTCGTGAAAGCCGTCCAGGATAACGCCCGGCGGTACGGCGAGCGAGACCGGCTGCTCCTCGAGGCACGGCGGACTCGCAGGGCGCGCCGCCAGCGCCTGGTTCCCGATGCTCCAGCGAGGCGCCGAACCGAAGTGGGAAGGATCGTCGTGAGCCAGAACCTCACGCTCGACGGAGCCATCCATGACCCGGCCGGTGACGAAGGCTTCAGGGCCTGCGGCTGGGCTGGCCTGATCGAGGACCTGCGGCTGGGCCGGCCTGATCGGAAATAGTAGCCCGGCCCAGTGCTGCGCGCGCTCGGCCCGCTCGCGGGCGCCCAGTGTCCCGGCGCCGCGGTGTATGCACTACCGACCCCGGACGATCCGCCCACCGGATCGCGCCGCAGCAGCTGGAACCGAGCCTGGAAGGCTGACGATGGAATCGGGCATGCACGCAAAAGCAGCCAACGCAGGAAGCGAGTGAGCAGGACGCTCGCTCGCGTGCTCGCCACCTGGCGGACGGGCCTGTCGGGGCCTGTCATCGTTCTTCAGGCCGGGAGGGCGGTCAACTACTTCGGCACTGGACTGGTCCTTCCCTTCGAGATCATCTACCTGCACCAGGCCCGCGGCTTCCCGACGGCGACTGCGGGGCTGGTGCTGGCGGCGGTCATGGGCACGGCGGCAGTCCTAACGCCCCTTTCGGGTGCGCTGCTCGATCGTTTCCGCGCGAAGCCGATCCTGATCACCGGCAATCTCGCGAGCGCACTGGGCTACACGGGCTTCGCATTCGCCGGCCGTCCCTGGCAAGCCTTCGCCTGCTCGGCCGTCGGCGGCGCCGGGTTCGGAGTCGCGACCACCGCGAACCAGGTTCTGAACCTGACCCTGGTCTCGGCAGAGCAGCGCGCCTCCTCGATCGCGCTCAGCCGGGTCGCAGGCAACTTCGGTCTCGGCAGCGGCGCGACGGTTGCGGGCTTCATCGTCGCTTCCGCCAGTGACCTGCGCGCGTTCCAGGCGCTCTACCTCTTCGACGGCCTCACCTTCGCTATCTTCGCGCTGGTTGTGGTGGCGGGGATCCCGAATCCTCGCCTAGCGAAAGCTGCGCCGGCGAGGGACAAGGGAACCGGCTTCCGGGCAGTTGCCCACGATCGGCTCTTCCTCATCCTCATCGCCGCCAACGTCGTGCTCGTGATGACCGGCGGCGCGTTCTTTTCCAACATCCTCGCGCCGTTTGCGAAGACGCGCACGCCTGTCGGGCCGGGCGAGATCGGCGTCGTCTTCTTCATCAACACCCTCTTCATCGTCGTCGCGCAGATTCCAGCCACACGGGTCGTCAAGCGGATGCGCCGCACGCACGCTCTTGCCGCGACCAGCGCGCTATTTGCCATCGGCCTGCTCGCGGTCCTGCTGGCAACGCTAACGAGCTCGGCGCTCACCGCTACCGCCGTCTTGGCCGGGGTCGCGATCGTGATCGCGATCGGTGAGTGCGCGCAGTTCATCGTCACCGGCACAATCGTCGCCGACCTCGCACCCCCGCATCTGCTCGGCCGCTACATGTCGCTCTACGGCCTCAGCTTCACCGCAGGCGTGGCCCTCGGCCCCGCGGCCGGCGGCGCGCTGCTCGCAACCTCACCCGACGCCGTCTGGTGGGGTGGCGCCTTGACGGTCGCACTCACCGGGGCCGGATTGCTGCGACTCGGCGACCGGATACCCGACCCGCTCAGGCAGGCGCAATGCCCTCCGCCGCATGCCGTCAGCGCAGCCGATATGGACGCCGCCGCGCCGCTGCCGGGGACATCGAAGCCGCCGAGCCCGCACTGACCACAACCCCAGCCTGATGAGGGCGCAGAACCAGTGCGGCACCTTTGTTAGCCGCCGGGTAGTCGGCGCATAACTGGGCATCCGGCGTGTGCGCCACTTGCCTGCATTGGGCCTCATTCTTGCGAGGCGCGCGCATCGGCGTCCAGGGTGGCTCCGAGAAGTGCATTGAAAACGAGCCGATGAAGGTAGGCTTCCTGGGAGTCTTCGACGTAGAAGCTTTCTTTGAGTCCTTCGGCGGCTACGACATCGTGCAATATTGCATCATTTTTCGGGCCGCTCGCAGCCTCCGTGCGGGATACGGTCCAGTTGACAATCACCGCCTGTTGTTCTCTTGAGGGCAGCGGGAATGCCCGGTCATGCCGCCGCGGGCGGATGGTGCACGCCTGGCTCGCCCTCCAGGTACGGCGTCATCCGTCGGCGTTCGCTGCCATTCGCCTCCGCCTGTGGGCCTGTATCGGTGCTGGCCTCATGAAGTACTATCCAGGCAGGTTCTTGAGGCCTTCCCGGGGTGAGGCGAGTGGGGTCGTCGGTGGCTTTGGCTTCCTCGTCAGGCGGCGCATTGCGGTTGCCGGGCCGCCCGGGCACCCGCGGGCGGGCAGTCGTGGCCGTCATGCGCACCGGTGCCGCGGCCGGCCTGGCGCTCCTTGGCGTGATCGGCTGCGACACGGCCTCCCCGGGCGCCCAGCCGAAGGTGGCCGCTGTCCCGGCCACCTTCCCGGCAGCCACTCCTGCGCATGTGGCCGCTCCGTGGCGGGCGGCCGTGAGGCTCGCCGCCACGTTCACCGCCACCAGGGGCCTCTTTGGGTACGCCGTCAACTCGGTCGCGTTCCTGCCCGACGGCACGCCCGTCGTGGGCACCAACAGCGGCATCAGCCTCTGGGACACCACGACCAGGAAGATCACCGCCCTCACCGTCCCTGGGGAGCGCGGCGCCCAGTCAGTCGCACTCGGGCCAGGCGGCATCCTCGCCGTCAACGACGGCAACGGCAGCACGTACCTGTGGAGCACGGTGACCCGCAAGGTCATCGTCACCATCCCCAGCCCCGGCGGGGAATCCCACGGTCCTGTCTCGGTCGCGTTTGGCCCGGGCGGCACCCTCGCCACCGCCGATTACGATGGCGGCACCTACCTGTGGAGCGCCTCGACCGGGAAGATGATCGCCACCGTACTGGGCGTCGGCGAGGTCATCGGCCGCTCCCCGGTGATGGTCAGCCCCGAGGGATTCGGCGGCCAGGTCTCGGTCGCGTTCCCGCCAGGCGGCAGCGTCCTGGCCATCGGCACCGGCGACGGCAGCACCTACCTATGGGACACCACGACCAGGAAGCTCACCGCCACCCTCACCGACCCCGCAGGCCCTCCCGCCACCCACTCCAGCGTGGTGTCGATCGCGTTCGGGCCGGACGGCATCCTCGCCGCCGGCGACGGCGACCCTCCCGGCAGCACCTACCTGTGGAACATCACGACCAGGACGGTCATCGCCACCCTCACCGCCCCCGCCAGCCAGGGCGCCACGTCGCTCGCGTTCGGGCCGCACGGCATCCTGGCCATCGCCGACGGCACCAGGACCTCCCTGTGGGACACCACGACCAGGACGGTCGCCGCCGTCATCACCGGCCCCTCAACCTCAGTCGCGTTCGGACCGCACGGCACCATCGCCACCTGGGCAGGCCGGAACTGCTACCTGTGGGACATCACCTACCACCAGGGCTAGGACCCCGCCGATCCGCGCACAAATGGATGATCCGCGTTCCCGCCCCCGCTGTCACCGCACGTCTCCGACGGAGACGGTCTCCCGGATCACCGGCCATGTGCTGGAGGAGGTGAAGGTCCGGCAACCGGGGCCGCTGGACCGGTCTGCGAGGTGGCGTTCCGCGACGCGATCGTGGTCAAGGTCCAGCGGGCCGGCGCTGGCGGGCCGGCCCGCTCATCAGAAGTGGTGACGCGAATCACTTAAAGCGGTAAACGATGCGACCCTGCGACCAGTCCGACGGGCTGATCGCCAGCAGCACGCGATCGTCCTGGATCACGCGGATGTGATTTTTGGACATCCGCCCCGACATCCTCGCGAGGACCTCGTGCCCGTTGGCGAGTACCACGGTGTAGAAGCCGTGCCCGCGCATCCGGACGACAGTGCCCTCGGTCTCGATGAAGTCAGACCTGGGCATGGCCCGCCCCGCCCCGGTAAATGGCGGTGATCTCGCCCTCGGTCCCGTTCATGTCACTCTTCGGCATTTAACGATCCTCCTCATTGTGCCCTGGCTGCGGCGCCGCGCACCTTGCAGCGCGAGCCTGCCCGTCAAGGGCGGTCCGGCCGG
>JAICUO010001009.1 GCA_025935815.1 Streptosporangiaceae bacterium | reverse complement strand
TGACCACGGAAGGTGCCATCTACCGGCACCGTTGCAACGACCGTCGGAAACTGAGGGCATAACTAACGGCACTCGCGGCGGGCCGGGGCTCGGGGGGCTGCCCGTCGGCGAGTGAATCGGATATTCAGCGCATTTTGGACGCTGTCATGACTCGGGACGCCGTCGTAGTACTAGCGCCGGGTACAGGGGAGCCAGGCACATGAAGCGCGAGCCACGACGAGCATGCGCTGCGCACGCCGCGAATCACTTAAGCAGCGGCCCTGCCCGAGCCGGCATGCTCCGCGCGCGAGCGCTTTCAGCTGACCTGCGCTCCGTTCACGCCCCGGAGAGCTTGGCATCAAGGACGCCTGCGCCGGCGACGGTATCTGCCCGGCCGCCGGTCCCCTGGCCCGGCTGCGGGCGAGCGTCGGCCCGGGCGAGGCAGGGAGATGGGGCCAACGCTGACGGCGCCGGCGGTGTTGAGGCTGGTAATGCAGGTGAAGCTCAACCCGCCGCAGGCTGTATCGCTCCCGGGATAGCGCGATGACCGTTGCGCGATGACCGTGTCCTGCGCCTGCATCGTCTGACCGTCAGTCCCGGGATCGCTCGGCGGCCCGCCGCCAGCCAGGCTCTCGATCGCTGCGCCCCTCAACGATCGCACGCATCGTGACGAAGCAGTGCATGATCCGGTAACCCTGTGCCTGCCGATGTAGAATCAGTCGGTGAGCCGACCATCATCTGCGCTGGCGAGCGAGGGGCGATATGGCCGCTGATAGCGGGGACTCGACGGGGGGCCAGGAAGGCAGTCGCGCGCCTTCGTCATCGGCCGAAGGCGGATGACCGAGCGGCGCAGCCGGCACCCGAGGTAGCGCGCTTCCAGGCCGCCATGGAAATGCATGAACTTGGCGTCCGGCTGTACCGGCAGCGGATGCACCGTGAACACCCCCGCGCCAGCCGGTCCGACATCGAGCGCATGGTGAAAGCCTGGCTCGCCGAGCCCCAGCGCAGCCCCCAGCTACGCCTGCCCTTGACGGAACGGGGCCGTGGCGTCCGTTGAGTCAGCGCTGCGCGCAGCAGTCTCCGACTTGAACGCGATCGGAGTACGCTGGGCGCTTGTCGGCGGCCTGGCCGTCTCCGCCCGGGCGGTACCCCGCTTCACCAAAGACCTCGACTTCGCTGTCGCCGTCGCCAGCGCCCGGGCCTCCATCGCCAGGAACATCGACAGCACGGCCGGCGTCGCCCGCCCGGCCGCTGCCCACTGGGCGGCCCGCGCCAGCTGCAGCGCGTCACCGAACTGGCCCAGGTAGTTCGCCTGGTGGAACAGGCTCGACATCAGCCGGGCGCCCAGCACCGGGTCGGCCGCCTCCCCGGCCAGCCGCAGCCCCTGCGCGAAGTAGCGCTGCGCCGCGCCGTGGCGGCCCGCGTCGTAAGCGGAAAAGCCGAGCATCTCCGCGGTCTCGGCGGCGGCGCTGAACAGCTCGCGGCGTACCGGCTGGGGATGCCGGCCGCGCAGCAGCGGCACGATCTCGGACCGGAAGAACG
>JAICUO010000616.1 GCA_025935815.1 Streptosporangiaceae bacterium | reverse complement strand
TCCGCGTCGACGAGGTGCCACGGCTGCCCGGAGTCGGCCTCGGCCGCGACCGGCGTGCCAGTCAGCAGGGCGGGCCAGGTCGTCAGCCAAGGATCGGCCGCGATGGCGTCCGCCCAGTCCGCGAGCAACCCGTCGATCCCGCCCTCGGCGTCGGGCCTGGCGTCCGGGGCGGGTGCCGTCCGGCGCTGGCCGATGATCGCCCGCAGGGCGGGCTGGCCCGGGTAGAAGTGCAGGTCGGTGTCGATCCCGGTGCCCAGCGGGAGCATCGCGGTATCCGGGTCGGACCAGGCGCCGTTCACCGCGAACGCCAGCAGCAACGCGAAACGGCCCGTGCCGGCCCCGCGCACCCACACCCGACGGGTGGGAACGGTCGCGTCGGGAATGTCGCGGATCCCGGTGACCAGCCACCGGTCCGCGACGGCGGGCTCGGCGAGTACCTCCTGCCTGCCGGTCGTGTAGCCGATCCGGGAGCGGACGGTCGCCGCCAGGGGCGCGGGCAGGCGGTCGAGCCGCTCATGCGCCCGGGCGAGCAGGTGCAGCTGCGCGTACCCGGCGAGGAGCCGGCCGGGCCAGCCCTCCCCGGACAGCGGGACGACCGACAGGTCCCGCAGGACGCCCGCCACGCCGGGCGCCTGCGCGTCGACCATCCGGGCGGCCATCACGTCCGCGTGCCCGCCGGCTGAGGGGCCAACGGCGGCGGGCAGGCCGATCCGGACCTGGTCCCTCAGCCATTCCTCCAGCTCCGACAGGCCGTTGGTGACCCGCCCGGCCCGCTGCGCCCGGCGCGCGGCCGCGGCCTCCTCCCGCTTGCGCACGGCTTCCGCGCGCTGGCGGACTGCCTGCGGGTCGGCCGGGACTCCGGCCGCGAGGTCGTTCTCGTCCGCGGCCGGCGCCCGCCGCGCCGCCGCCTTCTGCGCGCGCGCCCGCCGCTCGGCCGCCCAGGCCAGCGCGTAGTCTGACGGCTCGGCGCGGTTCGGGACCTCACCGTTCGCCCAGGTCAGCAGCAGGCCGAGCGCGTGCTTGCAGGGAAGCTTCCGGGAGGGGCACGAGCACTTATAGGCGGGGCCGTCCAGCTCCACGATGATCTGGTACGGGCTGCTTCCCGACCCGGCGCACAGCCCCCACACCAGGTCGGGCGTTGCCCCGGTATCCCGCCACGGGGCCGGCCGGGCCAGCCCGGTCGCCGCCCGCCGGGCCGGCTCATCCGCCGCGAGCGCCAGCACGGCCTCCGCGCTCCACCGCGCAGGCTCGGCAGGTGTTGACATACCGGCGACCCTAGCGGGCCCCGCCGACATTCCGCCGTTCCCGAGATAACAGCAAGAGGCGGCGGAGCCGCTGGGACACGGTGGAGCCGCTGGGACACGGCGGAGCGGCTGGGACACGGCGGAGCGGCTGGGACACGGCGGAGCCGCGACGCTAGCTGCCGCGGTAGGTGGAGTAGGCGAACGGGGACAGCAGCAAGGGCACGTGGTAGTGCCCGGCGGTCACCGTGAACGTCACGATGACCTCGGGGTAGAACGACTCAGCGCCCCGCGCGGCGAAGTAGTCGCCGGTGGCGAACGTCAGCTGGTACCGGCCGGCGGGCACCGCGCCGGGAAAGCGCAGCCGCCCGTCCGCGTCAGTCGCGCCCTGGCCGGCGGCCAGCCACTCGCCGCCCGCGCCCGCGCGCTCGAGCCGCACCGCGACGTCAGTCGCGGGCGTCCCGGCGGTCGCGTCGAGGACGTGCGTCGAGATGGTCGCGGAACCCGGGCTCACGCGCCCACCAGCTTGCGCGCCCGCAGCGCGGTTATCGATCGCAACTCGCGCGTAGCGACGGAGCGTTCGGTGCGCGGGTCGTTGTTGAGCCTTTCCCGCAAGGCGGCGAGCATGTCCGCGCCGCTGAGACCGGTCGCGCAGATCAGGAACACGTGGCCGAAGCGCTCCTCGTACTGCGCGTTGCCGGCCACCAGCGCGGCGCGGGAGCCGTCGGTGACCCCGGATTGCTCCGCGGCCGACGCCCCCGTTACCCGGTCGCCGATGCGGGGGTGCCCTTCCATCGCCTCCAGCACGTCGGGCCAGGCCAGCGTGGCGAACGCGGAATCGATCGCGGTGACGAGCGCGTCGGCGGACGCGTACGGCCGCCCGGCGGCGACCGCGGCGGCGAACGCCCGCGAGCCGCAGCACGACAGCAGCGCGGCCTCCGCGTCGGCCGCGGGCAGGGCGTTGAACTCGGCAACGTTCACGCGGCTGACGGTACCCGACGCCGGCCGCGGGTAAGGCGGGCCCGGCGCGGCTGTACCTTCCGTTTCGGCAGGCGGCGCTAATCGATAGGCAGTGCTAATCGATAGGCAGTGCTAATCGAGAGGCAGGGCGTTCGCGCGGGCTACGCGGGCGTAGAGCTCGCCGCTGCGCTTGAGGATGCGCTTTTGCGTGCCGTAGTCCACGAAGGCCAGCCCGAAGCGCCTGGCGTACCCCTCGGCCCACTCGAAGTTGTCCAGCAGCGACCAGGCGAAGTAGCCGCGCACGTTCACCCCGTCGGCGATCGCCTGGTGCACGGCGGCCAGGTGGGCGCGCAGGTAGGCCTGCCGCTCCTCGTCCTCGATCGTCCCGTCCGGGGTGACGTAGTCGTGCCAGGCCGACCCGTTCTCGGTGATGTACACCGGCAGGTCGCCGGTCACCGGCGCGACCACCCGGGTGAGCAGCTCGTGCAGCGACGACGGCTCCACCAGCCAGTTCATCGCGGTGATGGGCAGCCCCGGCGGCTGCACGGTGACATAGCCGTTCCCGGCGTCCGTCTCGCCGCGCCGCGGCTGGCCATCGTCGGCCAGCACGCCTACGTACGTAGGGGCGTAGTAGTTGACGCCCAGGACGTCGATCGGCTGCCGGATCACCTCGAAGTCGCCGTCGCGGACCAGGCCATCGGCCAGCGCCGGGGAGAAGTCCGCGGTCAGCCGCTCGGGGTAGGCGCCGGAGAACAGCGGGCCCAGGTAGCAGCCGTTCTGCCGGGCCTCCGCGTCAAGCGCCACCCGCGCCGACTCCCGCCCGGTCGGACGGACGCACGCCAGGTTCAGCGTGATCCCCACCTGCGCCGGGGAAGGGCTGGACTCGCGGATCGCCCGGACCGCCTGGCCGTGCGCCAGCAGCAGGTGGTGGTTGGCCGCCACGGCCTGGGCGGGGTCTTGAATGCCGGGCGCGTGCCGCCCGTCTCGGTAGCCGACGTGCGCGGAGACCCACGGCTCGTTCAGCGTGATCCACCGGTGCACCCGGTCGCCGAGCGCCTCGGCGGCGACCGAGGTGAACTCCGCGAACGCGTCGGCCGTGTCACGGTTCGCCCAGCCGCCCGCATCCTGCAGCGCCTGGGGCAGGTCCCAGTGGTAGAGGGTGACCACCGGCGTGATCCCGGCCTCAAGCAGCGCGTCGATGAGCCGGCTGTAATAGTCGATGCCCGCCTGGTTCACCGGCTTGCGTCCGTCTGGCTGGATGCGCGGCCAGGCGAGGCTGAACCGGTACGCCCCGAGGCCGAGCCGCCGCATCATGGCGATGTCCTCGGGGTAGCGGTGGTAGCTGTCGCAGGCGACGTCCCCGGTGTCGCCGTGGTAGGTCTTGCCGGGCGTGTGGCTGAAGGTGTCCCAGATCGACGGCCCCCTGCCGTCCTCGGTCACGGCCCCCTCAATCTGGTAGGCGGCCGTCGCCGTGCCCCACAGGAACCCGTCCGGGAACTCGAGGGAAGTAGCCTCGCTGCTCATCCGTTTACTGCCTTTCCACGCCATGCCGGAACTCGAGCCGGACCCAGCTCACGCCGGTACCCGGGGCCATACTAAACCGCTTTAGTACATCATGCCGCTGGACTACCCTGACAAGGGTGATCTTCGTTCGGGAGGGGGCGACGGCGGACATCCCGGCCGTCGAGAACGTGCGCCGCGCAAGTTGGCGGGCCGCGTACGCCGGCCTGATCGAGGCACGCCACATCGAGCGCGCCACGGCGCGCCCGTCTCGCCTCTCCCAGCCGGACCCCTCGCGCCGCACCCTGGTCGCGGTCACGCGCGAACCTCCCGTCGTCGTCGGCTACGCATCCTACGGCCCCGAACGCTCACTCCTTTCTGTCCATGCTCACCCAGCCCATGCCGGTTACGCCAGCGGTGATGGCGGCCCGCCGTCCGGCAGCGCGTCCCGCACCGCGCCCCACACCCAGGCGGGCCTGACGGGAGATACGGGTGAGGTCTACGCGCTCTACGTCGCTCCCGACTGGTGGTCCACCGGGACCGGCCGGTCGCTGATGGCGGCGGCGCTCGCGGCGCTGTCGCAGGGCGGCTACCGGCACGCGGTGCTGTGGGTGCTGTCCGGCAACGCGCGCGCCCGGCGGTTCTACGAGCGCGCGGGATTCACCCCCGACGGCGCGGAAAACGTCCTCGGCGGCCTGGGCGGCGTCCTGGAAGTCCGCTACGCCCGGGAGCTTTGCAGCGGCCGCTCGCCTGGTCGCCGGTCGCTGGGTTTACCAGCCGCGCTCGCGCCACTCTCGCAGGTGCGGGCGCTCGGCGCCGAGCGTGGTGTCGTTGCCGTGGCCCGGGTACACCCACGTCTCGTCGGGGAGGCGGTCGAAGAGCTTGCCCTGCACGCCGTCGAGCAGCGACGTGAACCGCGCGGCGTCCTTCTGGGTG
>JAICUO010000214.1 GCA_025935815.1 Streptosporangiaceae bacterium | reverse complement strand
GGGCGCGGATCGCGGCCTCATCGGCCTCGTCGCGCTCCAGCTTCTCGCTCAGCGTGGCGTAGTCATCGGCGAGCAGCCGTAGCCGGGCGTCCCGCAAGTCGGCCTGGATGATGTTCGCCTTCCGGGCAATCTCGGCGGCCCGGCCGAGCGGCTTGAGCTGCCGGTTCAGTTCGGCGGTGAGGTCGACGAGCCGGGTCAGGTTGGCCTGCATCGCGTCCAGCTTGCGCAGCGCCTTCTCCTTGCGCTTGCGGTGCTTAAGTACGCCGGCCGCCTCCTCGATGATGGCCCGCCGCGCCTCTGGCCCGGCGTGCAGGACCTGGTCAAGCTGGCCCTGCCCGACGATGACGTGCATCTCGCGGCCCAGGCCGCTGTCGCTGAGCAGGTCCTGGACGTCCAGCAGGCGGCAGCTGTCGCCGTTGATGGCGTACTCGCTTTGCCCGGAGCGGAACATCAGCCGGCTGATGGTCACCTCGGCATAGTCGATCGGCAGCGCGCCGTCGCTGTTGTCGATGGTGAGGGAGACCTCGGCCCGGCCCAGGGGGGCGCGGGTGCTGGTGCCCGCGAAGACCACGTCCTCCATCTTGCCGCCGCGCAGGGACTTCGCCCCCTGCTCACCCATCACCCAGGACAGGGCGTCGACGATGTTGGACTTGCCGGACCCGTTTGGCCCGACGACGCAGGTGATGCCGGGCTCGAGCCGCAACGTGGTAGCCGAGGCGAACGACTTGAAGCCACGCAGCGTGAGGGTCTTCAGGTACACGTGCCCTCACCTCCCCCGGATCTGCCGTAGCGAACTCCCTGTCTTGCCCGCTCCACAGCCGCTTCGGGCTGGGCGGCAGTGTCGTACGGCGAGGCAGTGTCGTACGGCTGACGGGAGAACCCTACCCTGGCCGGCGCCGGCGACGGGGCTGGCCAGAATTTTCGCGGAATGACCAGCGACCAATCGGTGACCATCACGCCTAGCCCGCCATCACCGGCGACGTCCCCCAGCACGAGTGGCATCCTTATGGCTGCGCCCCCTTAAGTCAGTGCGCCCAAGCCAGTGCGCCCCAAGGACAGTGCGTCCCAAGACACAGTGCGTGACCCAGTGCGCCTGACACAGTGCGCTGACACAGTGCGCCGCTTGGTCGTGATCTCGCGAGACAGGGTGCCCTTAGTACGTTCTTTATCATTGCGCTATTAATGCGGGAGCAGCGCCGGGGCGGGCCTATCGTTGCCGCGAACTGTGACCTATGGCACATAGGGCCGTGCGCCCGCGCCTCGAAATGAGGAGAGCGGGAACTGTGATTTATGCCACAGTGTCGCCTTCAGGGGCACGAACCCGATTCACGCCTTTGTGACCGAAATGCGGCACTATGACCTTTACCGCAATGGTAACCCGTGATTCCGCCTTGACGGGCCATCCGGCTGGGCGTGTCGCCCCCGAGATCCCCCAGGGACGCATCCTCCGAGGTCAGCGACTTGCCACGAAGGCTGCCAGCGGCCGCCCGACCACGCCAGCGAGGCGTTGGCGACCGCCGCCAGCGATTCGTCGCCGGGGGCGGGCACCCGCCCGCTGGTCGCGCGCTGGCGCCGGCCTCGCCGTAGCCGCAACCCGGGCGCAGGCGAAACGCGAGCACACAGCGCTCGCGGCATCTCGCGGCATAGCGAAAAGAGCACATTACGCCAGGAGGCGTCAGGAATGTACGGTAAGCGACCTGGCCGCCCGGCCAGGAAGCTGGCTGGGGACACCAAGAGTTCCGCGCACTTTACTGATTGAAATCGACACGGCAGACAAGAGACCGGCAACGAAGAGGGACGCCGAAGGGGCGTCCCTAATTCGTTTCCGTGTTTGCCGTGTCCCACCAGTCCCGGCTAGCCGTGTAGGGCTAGGCGAGCGCTGGTTCGCGGTCCAAGACCAGCATCTCCTCAGAGCGTGCTGCCTCCGCGGCGAGCGCGTCGTTCTCGTCCTGAAGCCGCATCAGCTCGGCTTCAAGGTCGCGAACACGCTGCTGGAGACGGCGCATCTCAGAGACCATGCGGGGATCGGAACCGCCGACGTGGCCGAATAGAGCCTTCGCCATGATGTAGGGTCCTCCACACTGAGTGACCAGAGTGGGCACATGCAGAAGCACGCCCATGCGTGCAACAACAGCTACTAGGGTCTCACCTTGGCCTTTGATGGTCAAGTTGAGCACGTCCCGGTACCTGCTATGCGCTCTATCTTACCAAAGATGCTTCGGCATTCAAACTCGGACTGGGGAACCAGCCCCCAGATGTTGGGCCCGGCGCTCCCTGCTAGCCCTAGGCCTGCCCCTCGAAGGCAGGCAGGCAGATCACCGAGTGTAGCCGAATGCTGGCGAAATAACGCAGGGCGAACCGGTGACCTGCGCTAGGAGTTCCTCGGCTGGCAGCTTGGGCAACTGTAGGACGAGCGGTTCATGAACGAGTCCCGCCGGATTGGCGTGCCGCACCGGCTGCAGGGCTGCCCGGCCCGGCCGTAGGCTTCCAGGGACCGCTCGAAGTACCCGCTTTGCCCGTTCACGTTGACGTAGAGGCTGTCGAAGGACGTGCCGCCGACCTTGAGCGCCTCAGTCAAGACGCCGGTCACGGCCTCGAGGAGACGGCTCACCGCGGCCGGTCCCAGGGCGTCGGTCGGCTGGTCCCAGTGCAGCCGGGCCCGCCACAGTGCCTCATCGGCGTAGATGTTGCCGATGCCGCTGATGAGCGACTGGTCCAGGAGAGCACGCTTGATCCCGGTATGCCGGCGCCGCAGGCGCGCGCTGAACTGCGCCGCGTCGAAGTCGCGCTCCAGCGGGTCGGGGGCGATGTGCGCGATCGGCACCGGGAGGAGCCCGGGCGCGGGAGCGCTCGCCGCCTCGACCGTTCCCCGGGGGAGGGGGGTCAAAGGGGGGTCTTCCCCCCTTTGCCGGGGGCCGACAGGGGGTCGCTCCCCGGGGATAAGCTGCACGATCATCAGGTGGCCGAAGGTGCGCTGATCGGTGAAGCGCAGGTCCGGGCCGCCGTCGGCGAACGTGAACCGGACCCTGACATGGGGCGACAGCGGGCGGTCGGGGTCGCCGACGAGCATCTGGCCGCTCATGCCCAGGTGAGCAAGCAGCGCCTCGCCATTCCCGGCGGCGAGCCACATGTACTTCCCGCGGCGCGCGGCGCCCTCCAGCAGGCGGCCTGCCATCGCGGCCTCGAACCCAGCCGGGCCCGCCGGATCCCGGCGGACCGCACGAGGGTGCAGCACCCGGGCCGTTTCGATGGTCCGCCCGACGACGTGCGCCGCCAGGCCCGCGCGGACTGTCTCGACCTCCGGCAATTCAGGCACTGTTTTCCTGGGGGATGAACACCAATCCCCCAGACCCCCTACTCTCGCGGGTTGCTGTCCGTAGATTCCGGCTCGCTGGCCGGGTCACGCGGTGGGCTGGCCGGACTCGGGGTCGGCGGGTGAGGGCTGGGCGGGGATGGCGGGCGTCACGCTGGTGGCGCTGGGCCGGGAAGCAGGACCGGCACCATCGGAGGCGGCGCTGAGCGCTTCGTAGGCGGCCTGCGCGGCCTGCTGCTCGGCGGCCTTCTTCGAGCGGCCCTCGCCGGTACCGAGGTCGCGGCCGCCGACCCGCACTACGGCCCGGAACAGCTTCTGGTGATCCGGGCCGGTGTCGTCGACGTGGTAGTCGGGCACGCCGAGTCCCTGGACGGCGGTGAGCTCCTGCAGGGAAGTCTTCCAGTCAAGGCCCGCGCCGAGCAGCGCCGAGCGCTCGATGACGGGATCGAACAGCCGGTGCACGAGCGCGCTGGCGGCGTTGAGGCCACAGTCGACATAGGTCGCGCCGATCACGGCCTCCAGGGTGTCGGCCAGGATCGACGGCTTGTCCCGGCCGCCGGTCCCCTCCTCGCCGCGGCCAAGGCGCACGTAAGAGCCCAGCTGGAATTCCCGTGCGACCTCGGCCAGCGCGTTCATCTGGACCACGGCGGCGCGCAGCTTGGCGAGTTGCCCCTCGGGGAGGGTCGGGTACTCAGTGAACAGCGTGTCGGTCACCACCAGGCCGAGCACGGAGTCACCCAGGAACTCCAGTCGCTCGTTTGTCGGCAGCCCGCCGTTCTCATACGCGTACGACCGGTGCGTGAGGGCGCGCTCCAGCGTCTCCGCGCTGATCTGCACGCCCAGCGCGCACGGCAACTCGGCGGCATCTCGTCCCGCCGCAAGTCCCCCGTCCATGCCTCGACCGCTCACCATGCCCTCGGCGCTCCTTACACGGGACTCACGCCGGGTTGAGGACCTGCCGCCGTCGGTACGTCCCGCAGGTCGGGCAGGCAGCGTGCGGCAGCTTGGGGCTGCGGCACTGCGGGCAGCTCACCAGCGTCGGCGCCGCCGTCTTCCACTGTGCGCGCCGCGATCGCGTGTTGCTGCGCGACATCTTCCGCTTGGGAACAGCCACTTCAGCTCTCCTGTCGGTCTTTACTCTGGTCAGAAACATCAAGCCGGCGGAGCGCGGCCCATCGTGGGTCCACGTCCTCGCCGTGCCCGTGGTCGGGTCCTGCCTCGGCGAGGCGGGCACCGCACTCAGGGCACAGCCCGGGGCAGTCTTCCTGGCATAGCGGTGAAAGCGGCATGGCAAGCACCACTACATCCCGGAAGGCCGGCTCCAGGTCGAGCAGGTCGCCGTCGAGGAAGCGCTCCTCGTCGTCGTCGTCGCCCTCTCCTGGACCCGGCTGGTACAGGTACAGCTCCTGGAGGCTGACCTCCATGGTGGAGGACACCGGCTCCAGGCACCGTGCGCACTCGCCCGTGAGCGGGGCGACGGCCGAGCCAGTGACGAGCACGCCCTCAGAGACCGCCTCGAACCGCAGGTCAAGAGGGACGTCCGCGCCGGCTGGCACCAAGACTAGCCCGGAACCGACACCTGCTGGTGCCCGCGCCGTCCGGGTCTCGTCCCGAAAGGTACCAGGCTGGCGGCCAAGTGCGCGCATGTCGAAGACGAAGTCGCTGTTCAGGTCCTTGTTCCTTGAGGTTGGAGCACCTGAGCCTGCCGCTCCGTTAACGACGGATTTACCCTTTATGTTGGACATCACAGCTTACCGTGTTGGCAATGACTGAACCGACCGATCAGGGTACCCGATGCGGTTCCCCATCGGGTAATTCTGAGGCGAGGCGGCTCTGGAGCTGGGCCAGGACTAGTTCGGGCACTAGCTCGCTGACATCGCCGCCGTACTTGGCGATCTCCTTGACCAGGCTCGAGCTGAGGAAGGAGTACAGCGGGTTGGTGGTCATGAAGAGCGTCTCCACCTTGGCCAGCCGGTAGTTCATCTGGGCCATCTGCATCTCGTACTCGAAGTCGCTGACCGCGCGCAGTCCCTTGACCACCGCAGTGATGCCGTTCGCGGCGCAGAAGTCGACCAGCAGTCCGTGGAACCGCTCGACCCGGACGTTGCCGTAGCCCCTGGTGACCTCGCGCAGCATGTCCACTCGCTCATCGACGGTGAACAGGCTGTGCTTGGTGATGTTGATGAGGACCGCCACGACTACCTCGTCGTAGAGCCCGGAGGCCCGGCCGATGATGTCGAGATGACCGTTCGTGGCGGGGTCAAAGGAACCAGGGCACACAACTCGCTGCACCGGTATCACTCCCTATCGCGTGCTGGGTCGCTGCAGCCTGCACAGTTCCCGTTGATGCCGGCCGCCGCGCGGCGGCCGTACCAGAACGTCGCCTCGCCGTATCTGCGGGACTTGCCCGCAATGAAATCATCCGGCCAGCTGACGTCGCCGGAGCGGGTCGCCCGTTCCACCACGACGAGCGCGCCGGGAGCGAGCCAGCCGCGTGCGAGCGACTCCAGGATCCTGGTCACCGCGGCGCCGCCCAGCGCGTAGGGCGGATCGGCGAACGCGAGGTCATACGGGGTGGCATCCGGGGGGCGGGCCAGCAGCCGTTCCACCTTCGCCCCGCGCACCTGGGCGCCGGCCAGGCCCACGGTCGCGATGTTCGACTTGATCACGGCGACCGCGCGGTCATCGGATTCGACGAGCAGCACGTGGCCCGCCCCCCGCGACAGCGCCTCAAGCCCGACCGCGCCGGACCCCGCGAACAGGTCAAGCACCCGCTTGCCGTCCAGCGGGCCCAGCTCAGACAGCACGGTGCCGAACAGTCCCTCCCGGGCGCGATCGCTCGTCGGCCGGGTCGACATTCCGCCGGGGACCGCCAGCCGGCGGCCCCCGGCCGCGCCCGCGATGACCCTCGTCACGTACGCCCCAGCACAGCTACACACCAAGCCTCTCCAGCACAGCTACACACCAAGCCTCACGACTTATCCAGGAACTCGGCGCGCCGCGGGCCGAGCAGCGTGTCGATCGCGGCCGATAGCCCGCGATGCTCGGCCAGCTGCGGGTCGCCGGCCACGATGGCCCCCGCCTCCTGCCTGGCCAGCGCGATCAGCTCCTCGTCATGCAGCAGGCGCAGCAGCTTCAGGCTCGATTGCCGGCCGGCCTGGGCGGCGCCGAGCACGTCGCCCTCGCGGCGCTGCTCAAGGTCAAGCCTAGACAGCCGGAACCCGTCCGACGTCGCCGCGACGGCATCCAGCCGATCGCGGGCCGGACTGGCGGGCGGCGCCTCGGTCACCAGCAGGCACAGCCCCGCGTGCCGGCCGCGCCCCACCCGGCCGCGCAACTGGTGCAGCTGGGAGACGCCGAACCGCTCGGCGTCCATGATGACCATGGCCGTGGCGTTCGGCACGTCCACGCCTACCTCGATCACGCTGGTCGCCACCAGCACGTCGAGGTCGCCGTCCTTGAACGCGGTCATCACCCGGTCCTTCTCCTCCGGGTGCAGCCGGCCGTGCAATATGCCCAGGCGCAGCCCCGCCAGGGGGCCGTCGTCGAGGGCGGCCGCGACGTCCAGCACCGCGAGTGGCGGGCGGCGCTCAGCCGGCGCGTCCTCGTCATCGCCGGGGGCGTCGGCGCCATCGGTGTCTTCGACTTCGTCCGCGCTACGGCCGCGCTTGCCCGCCGCCTCTTCCTCGCCGGGAACGTCGCCGATGCGCGGGCAGACCACGTACGCCTGCCGGCCCGCGGCGACCTCCTCCTGGACCCGCTCCCAGGCGCGCTCCAGGTATCGCGGCCGCTCCGCGGCGGGCACCACGTGGGTGGTGATCGGCGATCGCCCGGCCGGCAACTCGGTGAGCGTGGAGACCTCAAGGTCGCCGAATACCGTCATCGCCACGGTCCGCGGGATCGGCGTGGCCGTCATCACCAGGACGTGGGGCCGCGCGCCGGGCGCCTTCTCGCGCAGCGCGTCTCGCTGCTCGACGCCGAACCTGTGCTGCTCGTCGATGACCACCAGGCCCAGGTCGGCGAACTGCACCTGATCTTCAAGCAGCGCGTGGGTGCCGACCAGGATCCCGGCGTCCCCGGTGAAGACGTCGGCCAGCGCGCTGCGCCGCTTCTTGGCCTTCGTCGAGCCAGTGAGCAGCGCCACCTGCGTGGCGCGCTCGGCGCTGTCAAGCTGGCCGCTGGCCGCCAGCGGCCCGAGCATCGCGGTGATCGACCGGTAGTGCTGCTGGGCGAGGACCTCGGTGGGGGCCAGCAGGGCCGCCTGGCCGCCGGAGTCCACCACCTGCAGCATCGCGCGCAGGGCGACGACCGTCTTGCCCGACCCGACCTCGCCCTGGAGCAGCCGGTTCATCGGGTAAGCGCAGGACAGGTCGTGAGCGATCACCGCGCCGACTTCGCGCTGCCCGGCGGTGAGCGTGAACGGGAGCCGCCGGTCGAACTCGTCGGCCAGCCCGCCCGGCTCCGGCGGGCGCGGCACCGCGGGCATCGCCGCCGCCGCTAGCCTGCGCTGGGCGAGCGCGGCCTGCATGACGAACGCCTCATCCCATTTCAGCCGGTCGCGTGCCCGGTTGATGTCGGCCCGGTCCCGCGGGCGGTGGATCGCCTCCAGGGCCTCGTGCAGCCCCATCAGGTGGTAGGTATCTCGCACCGCCTCCGGCAGCGGGTCGGCAACGACGTCCAGCCGGTCGAGGACCTTCCGGATCGAGCGGGAGATCAGCCAGGAGCTGATCTTGGCGCTGGCCGGGTACACCGGGATGAGCTCACTGGCGTAGTCGGCGGCGTGCTCGGCGGCCAGCCCCTCGTCCATCGAGGAGTCGGGCAGCATCTCGTACTCGGGGTGGACGAGCTGCCACTGGTGCCGGAAGCGCGTCACCGTCCCGGCGAACAGCCCGAGCCGCCCCTCGCGAATCTGGTGCGCGGGGGCGTTGGCGCCCTTGCCGAAGAAGACCAGCGTGAGCCGCGCGTAGCCATCGGTCACGGTTACTTCGAGGCGCTGGCTGCCGCGCCGCGGCGCGTTGCCCCACTGGGCGTTCGGCGTCCTGATGTGGTTCACCGAGAAGACCCGGGCCAGCACCGTGACGTGATCCCGCTCGCGCAGCGAGGCGAGGTCGGTCGGCTCGCCGCGCGTGTAGTAGCGGCGCGGGTAGTGGCGCAGCAGGTCGCCGACCGTGTACAGGCCGAAGGCCTGGGCCAGCACGTCGCTCTTCGTGACGCCAACAAGCGGATCGCGAAGCGTGGTCACACATTGCAGCATAGAAGCCGCCCCGACATTCCAGCGCGCACCTGGCGCCGGGGCCGCCAGCGGTCCCAAACTCAAAATGAAATTCTTCACCTAGTGTGATGCGACGCTTACCATGCGTCCACTATGGTTCGCTGGCATGGGGGTAAGACTGCCGCGATCAGGGCGGGCCGGCGTGGCGAGCATCGCCGACGCGGATACCGAGATGGCGCCGAGGCTGGACAATCTCGCCAACGCCGACAACTACACCTCGTGGATCTTCGGGCTGGTCGAGCCGCACCTCGGGGACGAGGTGCTGGAGGTCGGGGCCGGGCACGGCACGTTCACCGAGATCCTCCGGGCCCGGGGGACGCGCGTGGTGGCCACGGACGTGGCCGACCGGTGCGCTGACCTGCTGCGGGCGCGCTTCGCGGGGGACGCGGGGGTGAGCGTGGTGCAGGGGGGCACCGAGGCCGTCGCCGGGATGCCGCCGTTCGACTGCGCCGTGCTGATCAACGTGCTCGAGCACATCAAGGACGACGACGGCGCGCTGCTGGACCTGGCGGCCGCGCTCAAGCCGGGCGGCCGGGTTATCTTGTGGGTGCCCGCGTTCCAGCTTCTCTACTGCGACTTCGACCGCAAGGTCGGCCACTATCGCCGGTACCGGAAGGGCGCGCTCAGGGCTCAGCTCACCAATGCCGGCTACGACGTGACCGACATCCGGTACGTCAACTCGGCCGGAGCGCTGGCCTGGCTGGTGCTGGGTCGCCTGATGGGCCAGGCGCCCGCCGGAGGCCAGGACCGGGTCCAGTTCTACGACTCCTACTTCGTGCCCGTCCTGCGGCGCCTTGAGGGCAGGCGGGGGGTGCCATTCGGGCAGTCAGTGTTCGCGGTGGCTACCTGGCCCGGCTACCGCTAGCCGACCGCGCGGTTCGCGCTCCGCGCGTACCTTCCGGTAAGCTATGCGCGCCGCGACTTCCGCGCCGCCCTCACGAACATCGAGGCTCCTACGCCGCGGATCCGGCACGACCGACTTCAGTTACCCGACCATTGGAGCGAACCGTGGCTTCCGTCTGCGACGTATGCGGCAAGGGGCCGGGCTTCGGCAACAACATCTCGCACTCGCACCGCCGCACCCGCCGTCGCTGGAACCCCAACATCCAGACCGTTCGCGCGCTCGTCTCCGGGACGCCCAAGCGCCTCAACGTCTGCACATCCTGCATCAAGGCTGGCAAGGTCAGCCGCTAGCCCCTTCGGGGCACCGGCCTTTTCTGGCACTGCCCCAAAGCGCGCCAATCGCGCGACCGCCCGCCCCGGCAGGCAGTCGCGCTTTTGTGCTCCCCGCCTGCTGCCGCCCCGCAGACGGGATTAGAAGTGCCTCCAGCCGGGGGGACCCGCGTACGGCTCGCCGTCGACGGTTACGCCGGAGCCAGACCGCACGACGCCGATCACCCGCCAGTCCTCCGGAAGCGCGGCCCCGGGCGGGAACGTCGCGGCCATCGCGTGATCCTCCCCGCCGGTCAGCACCCACTCCATCGCGGCGGGGAACGCGGCGGGGACACCCGGAGTCGTTGCGGATGAAGAGTCGCGCCCCACAAGCCGCGCGGCGGCGAGCAGCGGCTCCGGAAGGGCCAGCCGGGCGGCTGACACGTCAATGGCGACCGCGGACGCGGCGGCGAGGTGGCCGAGGTCGGCGAGCAGGCCGTCGCTGGTGTCGATCATCGCCGTGGCGCCGAGCCCGGCGGCCGCGACCCCGGCCGCGTACGGCGGCGATGGCCGCAGGTGAGCCGCGACGAGCGCGCTCAGCGCGGCATCCGGAGCCGCAGTGCCCCGGGGGCCGGCCACCCCGGCCGTGAGCAGCGCCAGCCCCGCCGCCGAGTGGCCAAGTGGCCCGGATACCGCGACGACGTCACCGGGGCGTGCCCCGGAACGCCGGACGGCGGCGGCGGCGGACGGCAGCGCGCCCAGCGCGGTCACGCTCACGATGACCGAATCCGCCTGGGCGGTGTCGCCGCCCGCCACGCCGGCGCCCGCGCGGTCGCATTCGGACGCGATCCCGGAGGCGAAGTCAAGCACCCAGTCCGCCGGGAGCGACTCGGGCACCGCCAGCGCGATGAGCAGCGCCGTCGGCACCGCGCCCATGGCGGCGATGTCGGCCAGGCTGCGGGCGGCCGACTTCACGCCAACGTCACGGCCGGAGGACCATTCGCGCCGGAAGTGCCGGCCTTCCAGCAGGAAGTCGACCGCCGCGACGACATTGCCGTCCGGGGCGGCGAGCACCGCCGAGTCATCGCCGATGCCCACGATCGCCGCGGGGCTGCCCGGCAACCGCGCCGCGAGCGCGTTGATCAGGCCGAACTCACCCAGCTCAGCTAGGCTGCGGCCGGCCGGGGGCGAACCGCTGTCCGGTTTCACGGGTGCTAGTCCTCCCAAACAGTGCCCAGGTGCTCAACCGGTCTGGACCATTACGGTAGCGTGGCGCTTCCAGGGGCAGTTGACCTACTCTGCCCCTTAGGAGGACGCCATGGTGCAGGCTTACATCCTCGTCCAGACAGAGGTCGGCAAAGCCGCCGACGTGGCCCGGCAGATCGCGGAGATCCCCGGAGTCACGGAGGCGGAGGATGTCACCGGCCCCTACGACGTCATTGTCCGCGCGAAAGCCGAGAACATGGACGAGCTCGGCAAGCTGGTCGCGGCCCAGATACAGGCTGTCGCGGGGATAACCCGGACGCTGACTTGCCCTGTGGTGCACATCAACCCGAGCGGTTCCGGGCTGCCCATCGAGTAGGCGCCGCTCAGGCCACGCCGAGCAGGTCCCCAGCGACCGCCATCGTGCGCGTGCCCACGCCCAAGGCGACCGCCGCGCGCAGGTCCGCTGGCGTGTCCACGTCCCGGCGCAGTCCTGGTATGCCCTCGAGCAGCAGTTCGCTGGCCCCGCTGGCCGCGTGCCGCCGGCGGGAGGCCCCGCCGAACATCGGCCGGAACGCCGCTCCCGGCGGCGCCGCGTACAGGGTGGTCCCCACGCCCTGCTC
>JAICUO010000780.1 GCA_025935815.1 Streptosporangiaceae bacterium | reverse complement strand
GAACAGGGCCTGCGGCGTGGCGTCGCGGACGCGCGCGTCCAGCCCCCGCGAGTACATGCTGCACATCCCCGACAAGATAAGCAGCGGCACGCACACGGCGCCCGGGGGGTTGAGCGTGAAGGCGAGGTAGGGCGCGAATGAGGCGAGCCCGGCCGCGCCCACGAGGCGGCGCTGCCAGGCGGGCGGGATGAGCCAGACCCCGAGCAGGTCCCCGGTTACGATCCCGGCTGGCAGCCCCACCAGCCACCACCCGATGAGCGCGGCCGAGCCGCCGTGAGAGACGACATAGGGGGCGGCCAGCGATTCGGGGGCGACGGAGAAGCACGGGATCACCCAGCCGAGCAGCAGCAGCCGGCGCAGGCCGGGCAGCGCGAACACCTCGCGCAGGCCGCGCATTGAATCGCCCAGCACGCTCCCCGAGCCGGGCGCGGCCGGTTCGACGGCGTCGGCGGCGCTTGATCCCGGGCCGGCGCGGATGCCCAGTCCGCCGGTCAACGCCGCCAGCGCGATGACGCCGGCGGCCGCCCCGAACGTCCCCCGCGGCGAGAACACCACGATGAGCGCGCCGCCGACGGGGTTAGCGGCCACCTGGGCCACCTGGACGGCGATCCGCATCAGCGACCGGGCAGGCACGTACGCCGCTTCCGGGACAGCCGCGCGCAGCAGCGCGCCCTGGGTGGCGTTGGCCAGCCCGTTGGCGAATCCCGCCGCGGTGACCAGCGTGAGCAGCAGGCCCACCGACATCCCGGGCAAGGCCATCACCGCGGTCAGGGCCGCCGCGGCAACGTACCCCGACACCAGGAGGCGACGCGGGGGCACCCGGTCCACCAGGCTCGACAGCAGCGTGCCGGTGACCAGGAACGGCAGGAACCCCAGCGCGAACGACAGGGACGACAGGACGGGCGAGTGGGTCCGGTTGTAGATGAGCACCGTCTGCGCGATGTCGGCTACGACGTTCCCGGTGACGGACAGCCCCGCGGCGGCGAACACCGCACGGAACTCGCGGCTGGCCAGCGCCGCTGCGTACGTCGCGCGGTCCGGGGCCGGGGATCTGCGTCTGAGCACGTCATCGACTGTGCTGGCCGACTGCGCGGCTCCACAATAGATTCGCGCTAGCGCGTATCTTGGCAGGCACGATGACCACGTTCACGGCGCAGCGACAGGACCTGGGGACGATCCGGTTCGCCCGGTCCCCGGCCTGGGAGACGATGCAGGCGGCCCGGCTGCTCATTGACCCGCGCGGGCGGTCCTACCACGAGCCGTGGCACGCGACCGCGCGGCAGGCGGACACCGGCGAGCTCGCCCCGCTGTTCGCGGTCAGCCCGCTGCGGGGCTGGGTGCCGGACTTCATCTCGCCACCGCCCCGCGTGCCCGCCCCGACCCTGGAAGACCAGCTCGCCGAGATCCGCGCCACGCCCGCCGAGCACGTCGCCCGGGACCTCATCCGCTGCCACCGGACCGTCACCGGCAAGGCGCGCCAGACCGTGGCGGCGATGCTCCCTGAGCCCGAAGGCGCCCGTGACGCCCTCGCCGGCCTGATCGAGCGGGCCTGGCAGCAGCTGGTCGCGCCGTTCTGGCCGGACATCGAGGCGCTGATCGACGCGGACGTGGCCTACCGGTCCCGGCAGCTAGCGGACCGGGGGCTGCGGCCGATGCTGGAGGGCATCGACCCGCGGATCACCTGGCGCGAGGATGGCGTCCACCTGGCCGACAAGATCCCCGACGCCGTCGAGTTGCGGGGCCGCGGCCTGGTGCTCATGCCGAGCGCGTTCAGCTGGCCGCTGGTCATCGCGATCAGCGCCGAGCCGTGGCAGCCGACGATCGCCTACCCGGCGCGCGGCATCGCGCGCCTGTGGGAAAAGCCGGCTCCCGCGCCGGGCGCCCTGGTGCGGCTGCTCGGCACCACCCGCGCGACCCTGCTGGCCAGCCTGGAGCGCCCCGCTTCCACCGCCGCGCTCGCGCGCCGGCACGACATGTCCGCCTCCGGGATATCGCGCCACCTCATCGCGCTCAAGGACGCCGGCCTGGCCGACGGCACGCGGCACGGCCACGAGATCCGCTACGCGCTGACTACCCTCGGCGGTGAGCTCATCCGGGCCGCCACTTCCCCCCAAATGCCAAGCCGGCGGGGACGCCCGCAATAAAATTGCCTGGTGCCCCCCGCCGAGAAGCCCGCCGCGACCGACCTGCCCGTGAACACTGACCTACCCGCCAGCACGGCACCACCCGCCAGCACGGCACCACCCGCCAGCACCGCACCCCCCGCCAACGGGACACAGCGCGCGCAGACGGTCCTGCACAAGGTATTCGGCTATGAATCATTTCGCGGGCAGCAGCACGAGATCATCGAGCACGTCATCGGCGGCGGCGATGCCCTGGTCCTCATGCCGACCGGCGGCGGCAAGTCACTGTGCTACCAGATCCCGGCCCTGGTCAGAAAGGGCACCGGCGTCGTCGTCTCCCCGCTGATCGCGCTCATGCAAGACCAGGTGGACGCGCTGCGCCAGCTGGGCGTCAACGCCGCCTTCCTCAACTCCACCCAGGAGCTCGGCGAGCGGCAGGTGGTGGAGGCGCAGTTCCGCAACGGCGAGGTGGACATCTTGTACCTCGCGCCCGAGCGGCTGCGCAGCGAGGCCACGCTGCGGCTGCTCGACTCCGGGACGATCTCCGTCTTCGCGATCGACGAGGCGCACTGCGTGAGCCAGTGGGGCCACGACTTCCGGCCGGATTACCTGGAACTGCAGGTGCTGCACGAGCGCTGGCCGCAGGTGCCGCGCATCGCGCTGACCGCCACCGCCACCCAGGCGACCCGCGAGGAGATCGCGATCCGGCTCAAGCTGGGCGGCGCGAAGGTGTTCGTGTCCTCCTTCGACCGGCCCAACATCCAGTACCGGATCGTCCCCAAGAACGAGCCCAAGCGGCAGCTGCTGAGCTTGCTGCAAGGTGAGCACCAGGGCGACGCCGGCATCGTCTACTGCCTGTCCCGGGACTCCACGGAGAAGATCGCCCAGTTCCTGGTCGGTCACGGCATCGCCGCGCTGCCCTATCACGCGGGCCTGGACCCGCAGACGCGAGCCCGGCACCAGGCCAAGTTCGTCCGCGAGGAGGGACAGGTCATCGTGGCCACGATCGCGTTCGGCATGGGGATCGACAAGCCCGACGTCCGCTTCGTCGCCCACCTGGACCTGCCGCGCTCGGTGGAGGGGTACTACCAGGAGACGGGGCGCGCCGGGCGCGACGGGCGGCCGGCTACCGCCTGGCTCGCCTACGGCCTGGCCGACGTGGTACAGCAGCGCCGGATGATCGACACCAGTGAGGGAAGCCTGGCGCACCGCCGTCGCCTGCAAAGCCACCTGGACGCCATGCTGGCCCTGTGCGAGACGACCGACTGCCGCCGGAGCCAGCTGCTGGCCTACTTCTCCGAGCGCGCCACTTCCTGCGGTAACTGCGACACCT
>JAICUO010000648.1 GCA_025935815.1 Streptosporangiaceae bacterium | reverse complement strand
GCCGGGCCGGTGGCGAGCGTCACGGTCGCGGTGTGGGACTGGCCGTAGCCGTCGGTCCAGGCGATGGCGACCTTGTCGCCCGGGTGGTAGTTCTCCAGCACCTGCGCGATGCTGGTGCCCGAGTTGACGGCGTGGCCGGCCACCGAGGTGATCACGTCGCCCTGGGCCAGGCCGGCGCGGGCGGCCGGGGTGCCGGAGGTGACCCCGGCGATCTGCACGCCCTGACTGGAGGCGTAGGGGCCGGTCGAGATCGCGACGCCGAGGAAGGCCGTCGCCCCGATGTGCACGGTGCCCGCCCCGTTGCCGGACTCGATCTGCCTGGCGATCGACAGCGCCGTGTTGATCGGGATCGTGAAGCCCTGCGTCGTGCTGCCCGACCCGTCGGCGCTACCAGAGCCGCCCGAGCCGAGGCCCCCGCCGAGCCCGCCGCCGAATCCGTTGCCGCCCATCCCGCCGAACTGGTAGCCGGACGAGGCCGCGGTGTTCACCCCGATGATCTGGCCGTGGCTGCTGACCAGCGGCCCGCCGGAGTCACCGGGCTGGATGTCGGCGTTGGTCTGGATCAGCCCGGACAGTTGCTCAGAGCTTCCTGAGCTCTCGTCGGAGGCGGTAATCGACTGGTTCAGCGCGGTCACGCTGCCCGGCGCGACCGACGGGATGCCGTCCTTGCCGCCGGCGTTGCCCAGCGCCACCACGGTGTCGCCGACCTTCACCGTGCCGGAGTCGCCAAGGGACGCTGACTTCAGGCCGGAGGCGCCGGTGGCCTTCAAGACGGCGATGTCATGGGCGGCGTCATACCCGACGACGGTGGCCGGGTACGTCTTGCCGTTGCCGATGTTGGTAACGGTCACCGATGTCGCGCCGGCGATCACGTGGTTGTTCGTCAGGATCTCGCCGTCGGAGCTGAGCACGATGCCGGTCCCCTTGCCGGTCGCGCCCTGGTAGCCGAGGGTGGACGTCACGTTGACCAGGGTCGGGTCAACCTTGCTGGCGATCTGGCTCGCGGAAAGCACGGTCGTGGAGGTCGCGCTGGCATTCCCGCCCGGCGCCGAGCCGTGCTGCAGCGCCACGGTCGCGCCCGCCCCGACCGCGAGGGCGACCGCCGCCGTGGCGGTCAGGCCGAGGATATGCCGGCTCCGGCGCGGGCGCGGGGGCTCGGACGCTTGGTACTGTGAGTACGGGTACTGTGCGAATGGCTCACTCATGGTTTCCTGCCACCCCGAGTTCTGCGTCTTGGGCTCTCCGGTTCGTACACCATGAGGTTCGCCTAGCAACCTTGGCGCTGCCCGAAGGGTCAGTGAGCTAGACCTCTGGGTTTCCTGAACGTTCCCTGACGATCTTGAAGGAGCGCTATGGATGCCGACTTCGGCGCGCTGGCCCGGGATTACCTTGATGACCTGGTGCGATGGCATCCTGACACGGCGACCGAGCTTGGTGATCACCGCTTCGACAGCCTGCTTCCTGACCTTTCCCCGGACGCTCTCGCCGATGAGCGGCGGGCGCTGGGTGACCTGGAGGCGCGGCTGGCGGCGATCGAGCCGTCCCGGCTGAGCGCCGAGGAGCGGGCGGATGCCGCCATGATGGGCGGCAGCATCGCGCGGCGCGGGTTCGAGCTGGACGAGCTGCGCGAGTATTCATGGAACCCGCTGGTCGCCAACCCCGGGCGGGCCGTGTACCTGATCCTCGCCCGGGACTTCGCGCCGCTGCCGGACCGGCTGGCCGCCGTGGCGGGCCGGCTGGGCGCCATCCCGGCGGCGCTGGCGGCCGCCCGCGCCCAGCTAGGGGCGATGCCGCGGGTGCACCTGGAGACCGCCATCAGCCAGTTCGATGGCACGATGACGCTGATCAACGGCATTCCCGGCACCCCCGACGTGGACCGGGCCCGGCCCGCCGCGCTGGCGGCGCTCGCCCAGCACCGGAACTGGCTGTCGGCCCGGCTGGAGGACGGCGGCTTCGAGGGCGGCTTCGCCGACCCCCGGATCGGCCCGGAGCGGTTCGCCCGCAAGCTGTCCCGCACGCTGCAGGCGCAGGCCGACGCGGCCGCCATCTTGGCCCGCGCCGAGGCCGACCTGGACCGCGTCACCGAGCAGATCACCGAGCTGGCCGGGTCGTTCGGCGGGACGCCCCGGGAAGTGCTGGACCGGCTCGCGCAGGACGTGCCGGACGGCAGCACCATCCTCAGCTACTGCGGCGAGGCCCTCAGCGCCCAGAGCGGGTTCGTTCGGCAGCACGATCTGCTGACCGTCTTTAACGACCCGGTCGAGCTGATCGACATGCCCGAGCTTGACCGGGGCGTGGCCGTCGCCTACTGCGACTCGCCGGGCCCGCTGGAGGACGGCTCACTGCCCACGTTCATCGCCGTGTCGCCGGTCCCCGCGGGCTGGAGCGCGCAGCGGATCGCGTCGTTCTACCGCGAGTACAACCGGCACATGGTGCACAACCTCATGGTCCACGAGGCCATGCCCGGGCACTACCTGCAGCTTGCGCACGCCCGGCGGTTCACCGCGTCCGGGACCGAGCTGCGCGCCGCGTTGCGGTCGGGGTCGTTCGTGGAGGGCTGGGCGGTCTATGCCGAGGAGTTGATGGCGGCGCACGGGTACCCGGGGGAAGGAGACCCCCGCGCCGTGCGGATGCAGCAGCTGAAGATGCAGTTGCGGATGATCATCAACGCGATCCTCGACGCGCGGGTGCACGCCCGCGACATGACCGAGGCGCAAGCGATGGCGCTGATGACCGAGCGCGGATTCCAGGAGGAGGGGGAGGCGGCCGGCAAGTGGCGCCGGGCGCTGCTGACCTCGGCCCAGCTGTCGACGTACTACGTCGGCTACACCGAGGTGTCGGACCTGGCGCGTGAACTGCTGGCCGAGCCGGGCGCGCGGCCGCGCGACGTGCACGACCGCATGCTCGCCCACGGCTCCCCGCCCGCCGGCCTGCTGCGCACCGTGCTGTGAGAGGCACCGTGCTGTGAGGGGCACCGTGCTGTGAGGGGCACCGTGCTGTGAGGGGTACAGCGTTTGCGCGGCGTCAGGCCAGGCCCAGCAGGCGCTCGGCGTTACCGCCGGCGACCTTGGCCTTGTCGGCCGGGCTGAGCGGGAGGGCATCGAGCAGCTGCCGGCCCGCGGCGTTGGACGCGAACGGGTAGTCGACGCTGAACAGCACGCGGTCCACGCCCATCACCTGGATGCCGCACAACACGGGCGGGAGGCTGAACATGCCGCTGGTGGTGACCCAGACGTTGCGGTGGACGTAGACGCTCGGCGGATGGGGGAGGCCGGTCACGGCGGGCGGCAGCATCTGATCGACCCGGGCGAGCATGAACGGGAGCATCTCGCCGCCGTGTCCGATGATTAGCCGCAGCCCGGGGTGGCGCTCGAGGGTCCCGGCGGCGATCATCCGCAGCGCGTGCAGGCCGGCCTCGGCGTGCCAGCCCCACGCGTTGGTGGCCAGCCGCCCGGCGACGGCGGGGATGAGGCCGCCGAACAAGATGTCGGCCACCTGCCGCGGCGCGGTCCCCGGGTGCAGGTACAACGGGACGTCGAGTTCCTCGAATGCGGCCAGCAGCGGCTCGAAGCGAGCATCGTCCAAGAACGCGTTGTTCGTGCCGAGCGTGCTGTGGACCATGCCGCCGACGAATCCGAGGTCACCGACGGCGCGCTCCAGTTCCCCGGCCGCTTGCCACGGGTCCCCGGTCGGCAAGGTGGCCAAGCCGGCCAGCCGGCCCGGGCGGGCGGCGACCGCGCGGGCGAGCGCGTCATTGGCCCTCCTGGCGGCGTCCGCCGCCGGCTGGCCGGCCAGCGCCTGGGCGGCCGGCTGGACGTGCGAGACGACCTGCACATCGATGCCCGCCGCGTCCATCGCGCGGATCCGGTCCTCGCCTAGGTCGCGCAGCCGCTGGTCCAGCTCCGCGCCATCGGGGCGGGCCAGCGGCCCGGTCCCCGGCGAGGCGGCCAGCTCAGGGATCCAGAAGTGCTCCTCCAGCGCGATTGTCCGCATTCGCCGATTGTCCCGCGCGGGGGCTTCGGGTCATCGCGCGGCCCGCGGATGCTGCGCACGTTGACGAGCGCCTCCGGCCGGGCCGAACTCGGCGGCGGCCGTCTTGTAACGGGGTGCGTGGCATCCGGGGCAAGCGGGTGTCGGCGGAGGGGTAGAGATCCAGGTAGCCGGGCCAGGTGCGGTTCTTCGCGGTGACTGACGTGGCCGACAGGACGGCGTGGACGATGGCCCGGGTGAAGCAGTCGGCCGCCGCGGTCAAGATGGCGTGCAGCTCCAGCGGGGCCGGCCCCGGGCCGTCGCCCGTGGCCAGCGCGAATACGGTGTCCCCGTCGAACATGGAGTGGGCGGGGCGGATCGCGCGGGCCAT
>JAICUO010000394.1 GCA_025935815.1 Streptosporangiaceae bacterium | reverse complement strand
TGGCACCGACCCCGTCGACACCGTGCCGGGCTCGGTGACCTCCTACGACGTGGCGCGCCTGCAGCCGGGCCAGGGCTACCAGTACTCGGTCGCCGCGCGGTGGGGCCCGGCGGTCTCTGACCCGTCAGCCGTCTTGACCGCCACCACGACGGCCGCGCCGCTGACCGGCTCGGTGCCGGTGCACATCAACACGACGGCCGTTCCCGGCGGCGGCGCCAGCCTCAGCGTCGGCGATAAGTGGGACGACACGTGGCGGTTCACCCCGGCCTGCACCACCTCCGCCTGCACGATGAGCGCGAGCGCGGAGTTCGCGCCCAAGGGCTTCGCCCCCAAGCCGTTCACCGTGAAGCTCACGGGGTCTGGCGGTTCCTACCAGGGCACCGCCACGGCGCAGATCACGCACTGCGGTTCGGCCAACGTCAAGAACACCATCACCTTGCACCTCACCGCCAATAAGGGGGCGGTGTCCAACGGCGGCTGGACTGCCTGGGCCGGCAAGTGGGTGCTCAGCGCCCCGTACATCCAGCCGGACAGCACCCACTACTGTCCGTCGCAGAGCTGGACGTTCACCGTCACGGGCACGCACTCGTAGCGCATCCGCCAATCCTAGGTAATTGCGAGTTACTTGCAATTGCTCCTGCGCGGGCCTAGCTTAGCCATGTGGACAAGACCCGGCTGCATGCCATCACAGCGTCCCTGACCAGGCGAGAGTGGGCACAGGTGGGGGGCATGACGGCGGCCGTGCTCGCGCTGCACGTCATCGGCTGGGGCACGCTGCTGCTCATGGTGGTGCCCGGGCACTTCAGCGTCGGCACGCAGACATTCGGCGCGGGGATCGGGCTGACCGCCTACACCCTCGGCATGCGGCACGCGTTCGACGCCGACCACATCAGCGCGATCGACAACACCACCCGCAAGCTCATGGCGGACGGCAAGCGACCGCTGTCGGTCGGCTTCTGGTTCTCCCTCGGCCACTCCTCGGTCGTCTTCGCGCTCTCCCTGCTGCTCGGCCTGGGCCTGCGCGCCCTCGTCGGCCCGGTCCGCACCGACGGGTCCGCGCTGCACAAGGTCACCAGCCTGGTCGGCACCGGCGTCTCGGGGACCTTCCTGTACCTCATCGCCATCATCAACATCGTCGTCCTCGTCGGCATCCTCCGGGCATTCCGGAAACTGCGCCGCGGCGACGCGGACCGGCAGACCCTCGAGGCGACCTTGACCGGGCCGGGCTTCCTGACCAAGATCTTCGCGCCCGTGATGCGCTCCATCCGCCGCCCGGGGCAGATGTACGGCGTCGGGCTGCTCTTCGGGCTCGGCTTCGACACCGCCACCGAGGTGGCCCTGCTGGTGCTGGCCGGATCCGGCGCGGCGCAGGGCCTGCCCTGGTACGCGATCCTCTGCCTCCCGGTGCTGTTCGCGGCCGGGATGTCGCTGCTGGACACCATCGACGGCTCGTTCATGAACTTCGCGTACGGGTGGGCGTTCGCCAACCCGGTGCGCAAGGTCTACTACAACATCACGATCACCGGCCTGTCGGTCGTGGTCGCGCTGCTCATCGGCAGCGTCGAGCTCGCCTCGCTGGCCGCGCAGCAGTTCAGCCTCAGCGGGCCGTTCTGGTCCTGGATTTCGGGCCTCGACCTGAACACCATCGGGTTCGCCATCGTCGGTCTCTTCATCGTCACGTGGGCGGTGGCGCTGGTGGCCTGGCGGGTGCTGGGCATCGAGCGCCGCGTCTCCCTTCCGTCGGCCGAGGCGGCCGAGTAATCCGGACCGCTTTCTTACCAATTCCTGCCCGATTTCGGGCAGGAATTTGCCATCACCGGGAGAAGAGTGGCATGATCGGGCTTGGCCCGACGGAACCTGGGCATGATCGAGACGACCATGACCGGGATGACATGACGGACATCGAGCTCGTTCGCCACGTGATGGCATCCACCGGGCTGCCCGAGGCGACCGCGACCCGGGTTGTCGCGGACGTCACGGCGTACTTCGCCGAGACCGCCGAGGACTACATCCGGCGGCGGCACAATGAGTTGCGCCAAAGGCACCGCAAGAACGACGACATCTGGCCGCAGATCGCGGCCGAGCTGAGCAGCCGCCGGTTCAGCGCCTCGGACCTGTCCGAGCGCCAGCTGCGGCGCATCGTCTACGGCTAGCCCCAGCAGGAAGGCGGATAAAAACGTGTGCGGGATCGTTGGGTACGTTGGCAAGCGTGACGCGACGCCGGTCCTAGTCGAAGGACTGCACCGGCTGGAGTACCGGGGCTATGACAGCGCCGGCCTCGCCGTGGTGCACCGGGGCCGCCTCCAGGTGACAAAGACCGCCGGGCGAGTCGCCGACTTGCGGGCGAAGGTGCAGAACGCGGCCAAGTCCACGACCGGCATCGGTCACACCCGCTGGGCCACGCACGGCGAGCCGAACGAGGTGAACGCCCACCCGCACACCGACACCGCGGGGCGGATCGCGGTGGTCCACAACGGGATCATCGAGAACGCCGAGCAACTGCGCGACCAGCTGACCGCCGCCGGGGTCAAGCTCGTCAGCGACACCGACACCGAGGCGCTCGCGCACATGATCGCCGCTGAGATCGCCGCCGACGCCACCATCTCCCTGACCGAGGCCACCTGCCGAACCCTGAACCGGGTCGAGGGCGCCTACGGCCTGGTCGTGCTGGACACCAAGCACCCCGACCAGCTGGTCGTCGCTCGTAACGGCAGCCCTATCGTCTTGGGCATCGGCGAGAGCGAGATGTACGTCGCGTCCGACGTCGCCGCCCTGGTCCGATACACCCGGCAGGTCGTGTACCTGGAGGACGGAGAGGTCGCCACGCTTCACTCGGGCGACTACCAGACCAAGACGCTCACCGACGACGGCGCCCCCGCCTCGGCCCGTGCCCCCATGACCGTCGACGCCGAGGCCGGCGACTACGAGCTGGGCACCTACCCGGATTACATGAGCAAGGAGATCCACGAGCAGCCGGAGGCGATCCGGCGGGCGCTGCGCGGCCGCCTGGACGAGCGTTTCGCCACCGCCCGGCTCGGCGGCATCAGCCTCGACGCCCGCGAGCTGCGCTCGATCCGGCAGGTGAAGTTCCTCGGCTGCGGCTCGGCCTACTACGCCGGGCAGATGGGCGCCGCGATCATCGAGGAGCTGGCGCGCATACCAGCGGACGCCGAGCCGGCCAGCGAATTCCGCTACCGGTCGCCCGTGGTCGATCCGGACACGCTGTATGTGGCGGTCAGCCAGTCCGGTGAGACCAGCGACACGCTGATGGCGGTCCAGGAGCTCAAGCGCAAGGGCGGCCAGGTGATCGGGGCCGTCAACGTGGTCGGCAGCGCCATCTCCCGGGAGACCGGGCATGGCATCTTGCTGCACGCCGGCCCCGAGGTCGCCGTCGCCTCCACCAAGGCCCTCACCAACATGGGGGTCAACTTCGCGCTCCTCGGGCTGCTGCTCGGCCGGGTGCGGGACCTGTCCGCGGCGAGCGGGGACCGGATCGTCAACGGGCTGCGGAACCTGCCCGCCCAGGTCGCCGACATCCTCGCCGCGCAGGCGGAGATCGCAGTGGTCGCCCACTTGTACGCGGCGGCCGATCACATGTTCTTCATCGGGCGGGTGCGCGGCTGGCCGGTCGCGCGCGAGGGCGCGCAAAAGCTCAAGGAGATCTCCTACGTCCACGCCGAGGCTTACCAGGCGGGAGAGCTCAAGCACGGGCCGCTGGCACTGATCCAGCCGGAGATGCCGAGCGTCGTCGTGATTCCCTCCGATGACCTAGTCGCGAAGAACATCTCCACGATCGAGCAGATCAAGGCGCGCGGCGGCCCGGTGATCGCGCTCACCAGCGTTCACGACCTGCCTGACAACGTCGCTGACGCGGTGATCCGGGTGCCGCGCGCGGAGCCGGAGCTGGAGCCGATCCTGCTCAACATCCCGCTGCAGATCTTCGCCTACCACGCGGCCGCCAAGCTCGGCCGGGACATCGACAAGCCCCGCAACCTCGCCAAGAGCGTGACCGTCGAGTAGCAGCGCCGGGCGAGGCAGGGACCCCTGGGGGGATTGGCGTTTATCCCCCCAGATCACCAGCCAGGTCGGCTTCGAACTCGTCAGGCATGGTGACGGCGGTGGTCCCGGCGTAGACGGGGACCGCGCTGGCCGCTTCCAGGATCGGCACGGGTACCACTTGCTCGCACCAGACGACCTTGCCGGCCGGCGTGCGGCGGGCACCCCAGCGCTTGGCGAGCTGCGAGACGACGTGCAGCCCGCGGCCGTTCTCCGCGTCGCGGTCGACCTGGAGCACGCGCGGCAGCGCCGGGGAGGTGTCGCATACCTCGCAGATGAGGCCGCCCTCCAGGATCAGCCGGAACTGGATCTCACCGCCGGCGGTGTACTCGCTCTTGCCGTACCGGACGGCGTTGGTCACCAGCTCGGAGACCAGCAACTCGGTCACCGGGATGAAGTCCTCAAGGCCCCAGCGCTTCATGGGCTCGCGGATCAGCATGCGCGCTTCCCGGACGGAGGTCTCGGTCGGCGCAAGGCTCCAGCACATGCGGTTGTCAGCCGGGATGCGCCGCAGCCGCGCGATCAGCACGGCGATGTCGTCGCGCTGGTGCGCCTCGTAGACCTCGCGCAGCGACGCCTTGCACAGGTCCTCAAGCGGCTGCTGCGGGGTACCCGGGCCAAACGAGGCCTGCAGCCAGTCGAATCCCTCCTGGATGTCCTTGTCGCGGCTTTCCACCAGGCCGTCGGTGTAGAGCACCAGCAGGCTGCCGTCCTGGATCTGGAAGCGGCGCGTCTCGAATCCGGAGCCGTCGGTCATGATGTCCACCCCGAGCGGCGGGGAGGGCATCATGACGTTGATCAGCTCGTTCGACCCGTCCGGGTTGACCAGCAGCGGCGGCAGGTGCCCGGCGCTGGCCAGCTCAAGCTCACCGGTGACCGCGTCGTAGACCGCGTAGGTGCAGGTGGCGAAGTGCGGCTCGCTGGTGCCCAGCATGAGCTGCATGAGCTCGTGCAGCTGCTGCAGCGACTCGGCCGGAGGCAGCTCAAGCATCGCCAGGGTCTGGATGGCGGTCCGCAGCCGGCCCATGGTGACGGCCGCCCGCACGCCGTGCCCGGCCACGTCGCCGATGACCAGCGCGACGCGCGCGCCGGGCAGGCAGATGGACTCATACCAGTCGCCGCCGACCTCGACCAGCTCGCTGCCGGGCAGGTACCGGTGCTTGACCTCGACCGACGACGGCGCCGACAGGTCCCGGGGAAGCATCGACCGCTGCAGCGTCAAGGCGGTGGCGTGCTCGCGGTTGTACTGGCGGGCGCCGTCTAGGAGCTTGGCGGCCCGCGCCGCGAACTCGGTGCCGATCTCCATGTCGTAGGCGTCGAACCGCCGGTAGCCCTGTGCCCGGATGCAGACGAAGAACCCGAGCGTCGCCTGCCGGGTGACCAGCGGCAAGACCAGCATTGAAACGCCGGACAGCAGCTTGGCGACCGGCTTGCGCTTCCAGTCCCGCGACAGCCGCCGTGCGGCCTCGGTCGTCAGCACGGACTGCAGCACGGCCCGGCCGGACTCGATGCACTGGACGTACGGCGATCCGGGCGGGTAGCGGAGGATCTCCCCGGGCGGGAACGCGGCCTGCCAGGCGGGGTCGTTCTCGTTGTGCCGGACCGCGAGCCTGCGCAGCGGGTGGTTGCCGTCCGGCCCGTGGGTGGGGAACTCGTCGTCGCCGACCAGGCTCTCCAGCACCAGCAGGTCACCGGCGGTGCAAAAGTGCGGGACCAGCTTGTCCATGAGGCGGCTGGCCAGGTCCGCGAAGTCCAGCGTGCTCTCGATCCCCTGGAAGGTGTCGTGCAGCAGCTGCTGGCGCATGACTCCGGGGTCGACGAACTGCTCGGTGATCGGGGCCGGGATTTGCAGGGTGACCAGCGCCGCGAGGCCGGTCTCCCCGGCCCCTCGCATGGGGCGGATGGAGACGACCGACTCGGTGGTGATGCCCTCTGACGTCGTGATCGTCAGCATCGCCGAGGCTTCTTTGTCGTTCTTGACGGCGTCCAGCAGCGGGGCGACCGGGTCCTTGTCCTTGTCCGCCGAATGCCGCCCGCCGCCGCTCCCGTTCAGGTGGGCGATCCCGCCTGCCTCACCGCCTCCGTGCGCCCCATGGGCTTCTGAGGTGATATCACTGAGGTGGACCCCGAGCAGGTCACCAGTAGAGCGCGCCAGGATCGAAGGCGCGGTCCGGTCATGCTGGACGACAATGCCGGACTTGTCGATCCCGAGGATCACGGTCCGCATCGACGTGTTGGGGTTCACGTTCGCCGGCGGTGCTTTGCGGCTCACCCTTTTGCCGGACGTCACGGGCGACTCCTGAGATTGTGCACGCTGTGCTCCCGCCAATTATGGGCCAAGCGGGGGCCGTTCTGATAGGAGATCCGATTCATCACTTTTGCGTACTATACGTCCATATGTCCCGATTCTTGGGCGGCTGAGGTGACGGATGGGGCAACGCGGGGCCAGGGTGCAGGCTTGGACTCCCCAAAGCCGACGTCGCCTTTGCCGAGCTTTGACCAGCCAAGGCCTGGTAGCCCCAGAAAGTCCTGCCCAGCCCGGTTCCCGCGAGGCAGGCCGAGCCCACAAGCCCAGGAAACCTGACTATCCCCCAGTAAGCACAGAGCCCCTCTTATCTTGTCGGCGTAGGCCTGGGCCGGGTTCTCGTCGTTGTACGGGTGCCGCGGGCCGAGCCAGAACCGGAGCCCGTCCTTGAACTCCCGCGGGATGACGTGCAGGTGCAGGTGCGGCACGGACTGGCTGACCACGTTGTTGACCAAGACCATCGAGCCGCTCACGCCGAGGCCGTCCTCGATGGCCCGCTCCAGGCGCTGCGCAGTCGTCAGGAACTCGGTCGCCAGGTCCGCCGGCAAGTCCGACAGCAGCCGCATGTGCCGCTTGGGAACCAGGAGCGTGTGGCCCCGGAACAGCGGCCGATGATCGAGGAACGCCAGCAGGTGCTCGGTCTCCAATATCCGCGTGGCCGGCCGCTCCCCGCGGATGATCGCGCAGAATGCGCAGTCACGCCCTCCCGGGGGCGCGTCGCCGCTCTCAGTCACGCCGCCGATTATCGCATCACCATGGCCGCCAGGCCGCGATGGCCGCCTGGCCGTTAGCGTGGGAGCAGAGGAGGTCTGCGATGCGGGCATGGCACGTTGACAAGCCGGGACCGGTACAGCCAGGGACCGGCGGGCTGCGACTGCGGCAGACGCCCGCGCCTGAGCCTGGCCCGGGCGAACTGCTGCTGAGGGTGCTGGCCTGCGGCGTCTGCCGGACCGACTTGCACGTCGCCGAGGGGGACCTGCCGGCGCACCGCCCGGGCGTGATCCCCGGCCACGAGATCGTGGGCGAGGTCGTCGCCACCGGCCCC
>JAICUO010000200.1 GCA_025935815.1 Streptosporangiaceae bacterium | reverse complement strand
GTGTCCGCCACGATGCGGGCAAGCTCGTCGCGGCTGACGACGATGACCGGGGCGGTCACCCCGAGCTTGGCGGCGATGGCGGCCGTCATCTCCTCGGCCAGCGCGGCGTCATCCGCTCCGGGGCTCGGAGTGAACAGCACGTTCCCGCTTTGAATGTAGGTGGTGACGTCGGCGTGGCCCAGCCCGGAGACGAGCGTGCGGAGGTCGGCCATGGCCACCTTGTTGCGCCCGCCCAGGTTGATCCCTCGCAGCAGCGCGATGTGCGTGGGCATGCTGCCATTGTGCCGCCAGCGGCGGTGCCCGTGGCGGCAACGCTGGTAAGTTCCAGGTGAGCCGCGCACCTCACGGGGCACGGGGCATGATGAGGGGAGCGGGCCGGTGACCGCGAAAATCACCACGTTCTTGATGTTCGAGGGCCGGGCCGGGGAGGCCCTGGAGTTCTACACCTCGCTGTTCGCCGGCGGCGCGGTGCTGTCGGTCACCCGCTACGGGCCCGGCGAGCCGGGCGCGCCCGGGTCAGTCAAGCACGCGCGGTTCACCCTGGCCGGGCAGGAGTTCATGTGCATCGACAGCGCCGTCCAGCACGACTTCACGTTCACCCCGGCGATCTCGCTGTACGTCGAGTGCGACGATGAGGAGGAGATCGACCGGCTGTACGCCGCGCTCGCCGACGGGGGCGGCGCGCTCATGCCGCTGGGCAGCTACGGCATCGGGGCGAAGTTCGGCTGGGTCAGCGACAAGTTCGGGGTGAGCTGGCAACTGGCCCTCCCGTAGCCCGGTGGCAGCTGCCCTTTTGGCCCCCGGCAATCCGGCTCCACGGGCAATCCGGCGGCCCGGTACTTTGGCGGCTCAGCGCAGGTAGGACGCCCCGTTCAGGTCCAAGACGGCGCCGCTGGCCCATTCCGCCTCCGGCAAGGCCAGGTACACGACCGCCGCGGCGATCTCCTCCGGCGCGGCGACCCGGTTGAACGGCGACTGCCCCCGGATCACCTCGCCAGCCGGGGTGGCGAGCTCGGCAGCGGTCATGTCGGTGGCCACGTACCCCGGGGCGACCGATGCCACCGCGATCCCGTGCGGTGCCAGGGCCCGCGCCAGTGACTGGCCGAAAGCGTGCAGCCCCGCCTTGCTCGCCCCGTACGCCGGGTGCCGCGGCTCGCCGCGAAACGCCCCGCGCGACCCCACGTTCACCACCCGCCCGCCCCCGCCGCTGGCCACCATGTGCCGCACCGCGCACCAGGTCGCGTTGGCCGCCCCGACCAGGTTGACGTCCAGCGTGGCCCGCCAGGCCTCCTGCCACTCCTCATACGAGGACCCCAGCACCGAGTGCTCCAGGTAAACGCCCGCGTTGTTCACCAGGACATCCAGCCCGCCCAGCTGCCCGGCGGCGGAATCGACCATCGCGCGCACCTGCTCGGGGCTGGCCATGTCGGCCCGCACCGTGACATGCCCGTGGCCCGGCAGGCTCGCCGCGACCCGCTCGGCCAGCCCGCCGGCGCTCCCGTAGTGGACGGCCACCCGGTCGCCCCGCTCGGCGAACGCGCGCGCGATGGCAGCGCCGATCCCGCGAGACCCGCCCGTGACAAGAACCGCACGCTGACCCATTTGCCGAACTCTAACGGGCGAGGGTGCTCAGGGCGGTCAGCGGGGCGAGCAGGTCGCCGGCGGGCACCGGAACATGGACGTTACTGGCGGTAGGTCGCCAGGAAGTTCCCCAGGCGTCCGATGGCGTCGGCGAGTGTCTGGACCGGCGCGAGGAACACCACCCGCAGGTGGTCGGTGGACGGCAGGTTGAACCCGGTGCCGTGGGTGAGCAGGACGTGCTGCTGCTCCAGCAGGTCGATGCACATCCGCTGGTCGTCGGAGATCTTGTGCACCTCAGGGTCCAGCCTCGGGAACAGGTACAGCGCGCCGGCCGGCTTGTAGCACTCAACGCCGGGAATCGCGGTCAGCAGTTCCCAGCCGTGATCGCGCTGGTCGCGCAGCCGGCCTCCGGGCAGCAGCAGCGGCGTGATGTCGATCCCGCCATCCAGCGCCGCCGGGATCGCGTGCTGGGCCGGCACGTTGGGGCACATCCGCATGTTGCCCAGCAGTTCCAGGCCCTCCAGGTACTCCGCGACCGGCTCGCGCGGCCCGGTCACCACCAGCCAGCCGGACCGGAAGCCGGCCAGCCGGTAGGTCTTGGACATGCCGCCGAGGGTCAAGATCGGCAGGTCGGGGGCGAGCTCGGCCACGTGGTGGTGGACCGAGCCGTCGAAGAGGATCTGGTCGTAGATCTCATCGGAGAGCACGAGCAGGTCGTGCCGCCGGGCGATGTCCAGCAGGGCCTCGAGTGTCTCGCGAGAGTAGACCGCGCCGGTCGGGTTATTCGGGTTGATGATCACCAGCGCCCGCGTGCGCGGGGTGACCATCGACGCGACGTGCTCGACGTCGGGGTTCCAGTCCAGGTCCTCGGCGCACCGGTAGTGCACGGCGCGCCCGCCGCACAAGCTGACCGCGCCGGTCCACAGCGGGTAGTCCGGGCTGGGCACCAGCACCTCATCGCCCGGGTTGAGCAGCGCCTGCAGCGACATCACGATCAGCTCGGACACGCCGTTGCCCAGGTACACGTGGTCCGGGGTGATCCCGTGCACGCCGCGCCGGGTGTAGTAGCGGGTAACGGCCTCGCGCGCCTCCAGGATCCCGCGCGCGTCGGAGTACCCCTGCGAGCCCGCGACCGAGGCGGTCACGTGCTCAAGCACCGCGTCCGGGGAGAACAAGCCGAACGGCGCCGGGTTCCCGATGTTCAGCTTGATGATCTCGTGCCCCTGCGCCTCAAGCTCCCGCGCTCGCTGCAGCACCGGCCCTCGGATGTCATAACGAACGTCCGCCAGTCGTGATGCCTGCGATACCACGTGGCCCCCTCAGGGTCGGTGAAGTGCTGCTTTGCCGTGGCCGGTGCCGGACAAAATGTTACCGGCCCGTTGCGGCCCCCGCGCCCGAGTATGCACAGGTGATTGGCCCGCAAATTGGCCCTGATCACTTCCGCGTTCATGAGGCTCAGGTCACGGGGCGTGCGCGGGCAGGTGGTGGGCGAGGGACAGGACGCGGTCGCAGCGGGCGGATACTTCGGGGTCGTGGGTGGCCAAGACGATCGAGCCGCCGTCGGCGGCGACGGCGAACATGCGGGCCAAGACGAGCTCACGGGTAACGGCGTCTTGCTCGGCGGTGGGCTCGTCAGCGATGAGCAACTCGGGGCCGGATGCCAGCGCGCGGGCCACCGCGACGCGCTGCTGCTGGCCGCCGGACAGTTCCTGGATCAGGTGATCGGCGTGCTCGCCGAGGCCAAGCTCGGCCAGGGCGTCGGCGGCGACGGTCATCGCCTCCCTGGCCCGCGTGCCCGCCGCGCGCAGCGTGATCTCGATGTTCTCCGCCGCGGTCAGCAGCGAGACCAGCCCGTACCCCTGCAGCACGGCCGCCGTCTGGTCCGGGAGGCGGCCGGGGGTAACCGGTCGCCCGGCTCGCCGCACCTGGCCCGCCTCGGGGGCGGCCAGGCCGGCCAGGACGGCCAGCAGGCTCGTCTTGCCCGAGCCGGACGGCCCGGTGACGGCGATCCGCTCCCGGGGACCCACGACCAGGCCGATGCCGTCGAAGAGGATCCGGCCGCCGCGTTCCACCCGCAGCCCGCCGGCTTCCAGCAGGGGAGTCACGGGTGCTCCTTCCCGGCGCCGCCCGGGCCGAGGCCGCCAGAATCGCTCAGGTCAGTGCCGCTCAGGTCAGTGCTGCTCAGGTCAGTGCTGCTCAGGTCAGCACGGCGCAGCAGGATGCCGCCGCCTTCGGCGCGGGTTGCCTCGGCCAGCGAACCCGGCGGGAGCTCATCGAGGACGTCGGCCGGGAGGGTCAGCGTGCCGTCCTTGCTGATCACCACGAACTCCCGGCCGCCATGGCCGGCCCCGCCGACCCGGCCGTCGCGGATGGTGATCGTCCGGCCGAGCGCCACCGCGACCTCGGGGTCGTGCGTGACCGCGACGATCGTCGTGCCGAGGCTGGCGTTGGCCGCCTGGATCAGCTCGATAACGTCGGCCGCCGACGCCGGGTCGAGCTGGCTGGTTGGCTCGTCGGCCAGCAGGAGGCGCGGCCCGTTGGCCAGGGCCACCGCGAGCGCCAGCCGTTGCTGCTCGCCCCCGGACAACAGGCCCGCGGGCCGCCGGGCCGCCTCGGCCAGCCCGACCCGGTCCAGCAGGTCACTGGCGCGCCTGCGCTTCATCGCGCGGGTGCGCCGGGTCGGGGACTGGGCGAACAGCAGGTTCCCGAGCGCCGTCCGGCTGGGCAGCAGGTTACTCGCGGGGTTCTGCAGCAGCAGGCCCACCTCGCGCAGGCGCATGCTGGTCAGCGCCCGCCCGCTCAGCCCGGACAGCGGCAAGCCGTTGATCTCGACCACGCCCGCCGTGGGGGCCAGCAGGCCCGCCAGATGCCACAGCAGCGTGGTCTTGCCGGCCCCCGAAGGGCCGAGGAGCGCCACCATCTCGCCGGAATCGATGACCAGGTCCACGCCGCGCAGCGCGGCCACCTCATTGCCGGGAGTGCCGAAGACGTGCACCAGGTTCTCGCACCGCACCGCGGGGACGGCGGGCGCCCTCCCGCTCGGGGCGGTGCCCGCCCCGGTGCCGCTCATGGCTGTGCCTGCCTGAGAAGTTCCGGGCGGGCGGCGCGGACCACGGCGAGGGCGGCCAGCGTGGCGGCCGCGCTGATCGCCAGCAAAACCGCCAGCAGCGCCCCGCCGACCGGGCCGGGTGGCGGCGCGTACAGCAGCGGAGGCGCCGGCACCCCGGAACTGAACTCCGGCACGTACCGCAGCACCAGCGCCGCCGCCGCCAGCCCGGCGGCGATCCCGGTGAGCGCCCCGAAACCGAGGACTACCACCTGCTCGATCAGCAGCGACGCGCGCAGGGACCGGCGGGCCACCCGCCCGGCCAGCAGTGCCGCGTACTCGTGCCGCCGCCGGCGGCCCGCCTGGTACAGGCCGAGCACCGCCGCCCCGGCGGCCAGCAGGGCGGCCGCCCCCGCGATCGCCAGGAAAAGGACGCTGGCCAGCGCGGGACCCTGCCGCTGGAGGGCCGCCCGCGCGTCCGCGGTCGTGGCGACGCTCGTGATCGCCACGTGGGCGGCGGCCAGCTGGGACCGGATCCGGGGCAGCGCGCCCGGTGCGGTCCATACCTGCTCGGTCACCAGCCCCGCGGTGGTGAGGTAGGCGGCGCGCAGCGCGAACGTCCGGTCCACCACGATCCCGCGGGTCGGGGAACCGGGCACCGCCGCCGCGAGCGCGACCGGCTTCACGCTCAGGCCGTGCCCGTCTAGCCCGACGGTCGTCAGCGGATCCATCGACCTGGTCACGCCGGCGCAGACCACGGCGGGCATCGGGCTGGGCACGTCGTTGCGCTTCAGCGCCGGGCCGCACCCGCTGGGCGCGCTGAACTTCCAGTCAATGCTCTGCCCGCCGTTGCCGCCGGTCACCTGGCCACTGGGGCCGGCGCAGGTGGGGTCCGGAGATTCCGGTCCGGTCAGCCAGCTCAGCGCCGGGCTCGCCAGCGCGCCGGCGAGGGGCACCCAGGACCCGCCCGCTCGAACCTGCGGGTCCGACAGCGTGAGGCGGCCATTGGTGGGCTCGGCCGGCGGCCCGTCGATGGTCATCATCGTCACCTGGCAGGGGCACCCGGACATCGGCACCGTCATCCAGCCGTCGCGCAGGCTGCTCACCGCCACCGGGGTCTGCCCGCCGCTGGCCGTCTGCGAGATCCAGAAGGTGAGCACCGTACCCGGCTTGACTCCGGTCAGGGCGCTGACCTTGACGCGCAGGCCGGTCGCGGTCGCGGGGACTTGCACGGGCGCGGCGGTCGGCGGGGACAGGGCCGCGGCCAGCGCCCGCGGCGGCGCGGCGACGAAACCGGGCAGCCAGGACGCGACGCTCGCGTACCGCCTCGGCTGGACGGCGAGCAGGAGCGCCTGATTCGACGCCCCGGGGTACTGGTCGACCACGACGGCCTGGGTGCCGCCCGGGTCGATCCGGTCCACAATCGCGCCGAGGTCCTGGCCCGGCGGCGCCTGGACGGTCAGCGCCGCGTCGGCGCCGACCTGCGCGGCGGCGACGCGGCCGATGTTCCGCTGTCCGACCGCGTAACTGCTGACCGCGAACGTGGCCAGCGCGAACGCGGCGGCCAAGACGATCGTGGTCCGCGTTCCGCCCGGCCGGCGAGCGATGTGCCGCGTGGCCAGGAACAGTGCCGTCCCGCCGCCCCGCCGGGTCGCGCCGAATGCCAGCCGGCACCCCAGCGGCAGCAGCCGCGAGGCGACCACGGCGGCGGCCAGCCCCAGCAGCCCGGGGACCAGCAGCCCGAGGGAGCCCGAGCGCGCGCCGGTCGCGTAACCGCTGGTGAACAACTCGGCCAGGCCCGCCGCCGCGCCGGTCAGCAGGACCGCGTCCAGCACCCAGCCGCGCCGGGAGGCGTCCCGCGAGGTGCGCTTCCACTGCTCGGTGACCGGGCGGGTCAGCGCGCGGCGGCTGGCGGCGCCGATCGCGATGAAGCCGCCCAGCGTCGCGGCGGCGGCCGCGGCGATCGCGAGCCAGGGAAGGGCCACGGGGGTGCCGGGCCGCAGCAGGATCCGGCTCAGCGCCCAGGTGCCCGCCCACCCTGCCAGCGCCCCGGCCGGGAAGGCGAACAACAGTAGCAGGGCCGGCTCGGACAGTCCGAACGCCACGGTGCGGGTCCGGCCGTACCCGCGCAGCCGGGCCAGGGCCACCTCGGCCGCCCGCGCTTCGGCGGCGTCGGTCGCGATAAGGAACAGCAGCAGCCATGCCAGCAGCAGCAACTGGATGGTGACCAGCAGGACCGGCACGTCCAGCGCCGACCAGTCGCCTTGGGCCCGGGCCGCCAGTTGCGGGATCGTGCTGCTGGTGGCGACGTTGGCGCCGGCCAGTGACGAGTCGGTGAGGAACGCTTGCGTCGCCGCCGTCAAGGTGGCCAGGTCGCGGGCTTGCACGCCCTGAGGTTTGAGTACCCACCAGGCCGCCGCCTGCCCTTGGACCGAGGGGGGCAGGGCGGCGAAGGTGGCGGCGGGCGTGAACAGCGCGTCGGGGCCGGGCGCGGGCAGGTTGACGTTGACGGAGGCGATGCAGTAGGACTCGTGCGCGAAGTGGTCGCACGGGTCCGCCAGCCAGTACGCGGAGTTGAGCTCGGCGAGGGGTGGCGGGACGTACACCCCGGTCACGGTCAGCGGGCTGAGTGCCGCTTGCCGCATGGTGATCGTGTCGCCCGGCTTGAGGTGCTGCTGGGCCGCGAAGGACGCGGAGATCATTACCTGCCGGGTCGAGGCGGGACAGGTCCCGGCCGTAATCCGAAGGTGCGCGCACTGGCCGGAATGCCAGGTGATGGGGACCTGCAGTCCCCGCTGGCCGGTGAGGACCTGCGCGATCACGTCCTGGAGGGGCGGCTGGAACAGCCTGCTCAGCTGCGCGGGGCCGCCCAGGTGATCGGCGAGGACGCTGCTGGCCGGCCCGGTCAGGTTGTTGACGAGGTTGTTGACCGAACCGGTGGAAGTCGCCTCCACGGACCGGTCGAGCACCGTCGGCGTGGCGAGCGCGTCGCGCAGGATGGAGGTGCGCGCCGCCGTGTCATACACCGGGCCGGTCGTGGCGGCAGCCGCCGCGACGACCGCGACGACCGCGATGCCGATCGACACCCCGGCCCGCTGCCGCAGCGCGCGCCATATCCCGCCGATACCGCCTCTCACGCGGCCTGGCCCCGGCCGGGCAGCCACGCGGCGGGCTGCCCGGGCGCCGCCACGTCGTGAACCGCGCCAGTGCGCAAGTCGGTCACCGTCCATCCGTGCTGCAGGTTGGCGGCCTCGGTGAGCCCGTTCGTGGTCGCCACGGCCGAGTAGATGAGCTGGGTGCCGTCGGGGGACCACAGCAGCTGCGCGCACACGACGTCGTGGCGCCCGGGGAGCGTGATCGTGCGGGCCGTCCCGCCCGCGGCCGCCGCCGAGACGTCCAGCACCGACACCGAAGACAGCTTTCCGTTGCCAGCGGAGCACGTGGCGACCCGCGTGCCATCGGGCGACCACGCCACCTGGCCCCCGCTAGGGAACGCGGGTACCTGGGAAAGGGCCGCGCCCGAGCGGGCGACCAGGAACCATGCGGTCAGGGTCGGCGGCAGGGGACCGGTGGTGTCCGCGCCCGCCGGCGGCGGTGGGACTTTCCGCTCCATGGTGACAACGAGCCGGCTGCCGTCGGGGCTAGGGATCGCCGATAGATCCACGGGCGTTCCCGGCTTCCAGCCCGCCGCGCGCAGTAGCGTGACCGCGGTGACGACAACCCGCGCCGGCTGGCCCGCGGCGATCAGCTCGATCGCCGAGTCGGCCGGTGTCGGCGACTCGCAGCTGGGTGCCGCGGCCGTGCTGACCGGTACCGCCACCACCGCGCCAGGCGCGGCGGGATCGCCTGCCACAGAGGTGGCCAGACCAAGCGGGGCGCCAGCCGCCCCGCTGGTCGGGTACAGGTGCGCGATCCACTTCTGTCCGTCGTCGCTGGGCGGGCCGTTGGTTATCGTGTCGCACTGCAAGGCAGCGACGGACCGGCTGCCGTCGGCGAAGGACAGGTTCGCTGAGTAGGCCGCCCCGGACACGGCGCTCTGCAACTGGCCCAGGCCGGCGACCGCCGCCGGGCCGGCCGCGCTCAGGGTGACGAGCTGCCCTTCGGCGTTGAGGAGGTACCGCCGGTCCGGTGAGGCGATGGGGATGTCGTTGCCCTGGAGAGCGCCGGTTGCCTTGCTGAGCGCCTGACCGCGGCCATCGGGGCGGGCGGTGCCCAGCAGGCCGCTGGGCTGCTGCTCGAACACGATGATCCCGTCGCCATCAGCGAACGGCGCCGCCGCCGGGGCCGGCCTGCCCGGCGCGGGCACCGGGGCCTGCGCGAGGCGCGTGCCGAGCACGACCGCCCCCGCCGCCACGGCCAGCGCCGCCAGCGCCATCCCGGCCCGGCGGGCCGTTCGCCAGGTGTAGCGGTGCGCGGGCTCGGGGTCGATCGCCGGGAAGGGGCGCGGCGCTGGCCTCTTGACCTGACTGGCCTGACCGCTCCGGCCCGGCGCCGTCTTGCCGCCCTCCTGGTCCACCTGACCATGATGCCGGAACCGCGTCGCGGGTGACAAAGCCGCCCTTACCGATCAGCCTGCTCAACGCGCTCCGACTCGGCATGCCGGATACCGCTCGAGATGACGCTCCGGATGGCGCTCCGCAGGTCAGATTGCCCCTGGCCGGCCCTACGCAACGGGAGGGCATGCGCGTACCATCTGTGATCATGGCGGGTTACGGGGCTGGTCCGCAGGCGAGTGAGTTCCTCCAGGTGCAGACCACCACCGACTCTCGGGCCGAGGCGATGGAACTCGTCCGGGCCGCGGTCGAGGCGCGGCTGGCGGCGTGTGGCCAGGTGGCGGGGCCGGTGGCGTCGACGTACTGGTGGAACGACGAGGTCGAGCGGTCCGAGGAGTGGTTCGTTTTCTTCAAGACGACTGCCGGGCGCTACGAGCAGCTCGCGGCATTCTTGCTGGAACGCCACAGCTACGACGAGCCGGAGATCATCGCCGTCCCGATCGTGGGCGGCTCGGCGGCCTACCTGGCGTGGCTGCGCGATGAGACCGATGCCGCCGATGGTGGCGTGCCCGCGCCCCGCGCCGCGGAAGGCGTGGCCGTCGCGACTGAGCCCCGCCCCGAGTAGTCCCGCCCCCCGTCGAGTCCCGGGCGACTATGCCGACGGCGGGATGTTCCAGCCCCCGATCACCGGGTATCCGTGCTCGGCGCCGAGGACGGACAGCGTGCCGGTATCCAGCCGGAACAATCGCCCGCCGGCCGCGGGCAGCTCAAGGTAGCGGGCTGTCAGCACGCGCAGCACGTGGCCGTGGGCGACGAGGATGACGTCGCCATCGGCCAGCGGGCCCGCCGCGCGGGCGAGCACCCGGTCAGCTCGCGCGCCGACCTGCTCCACGGTCTCGCCCGGGTGGGCGGCGTCGCCGGGAACCACCCCGTCCCGCCACAGGTACCAGCCGGGCCGCTCCTGCTGGATCTGCTCGGTCGTCAGTCCCTCGTAGCCGCCGTAGTCCCACTCCCACAGGTCAGGTTCGGGCTTCATCGCCGCGCCGAGCCCGGCCAGCTCCGCCGTCCGCACGGCCCGCGCGGCCGGGGAGGTGATGACCGCCGCGACCGGACGGCCCGCGGCGGCGCGCGCGGCGAGCGCCGGCGCCAGCGCCGCCGCTCCTGCCTGCCCGGCCGTCGTCAGCGGGATATCGCTTCGGCCCGTGTGCTTGCCAGCGGCGCTCCACTCCGTCTGGCCGTGCCGCAACAGGATCAGCTCGCCCATGGTGCCCATCATGGCCTATCGGCCCCGCTGACGGTCAGCTACCCTCGCACTGTGAGGCGTGCTCGCGCGGCGTGGATGATCGTGTGCGGGATGATTGCCGTCGCCAGCCTGGCCGTCGCGGTCCAGGCCGCCCGGCACGCCAACGCCGAGTCCACTCGCGGCCCCACCCCGGCCGAGCTGGCCGCCGCCGCGAAGACGGCCCTGGCCCAGCGATGGGTGCGGCTGCCCGCCGGCCAGATCTTCCCGGCGACCATCGGGTACTCCTCTGAACTGCTGACCACCGAGACCGCCAGCAGGCTCGGCATCGGCGCCGCGCTGCCTTGCGGCCAGGCGCTGGACGTGACGCTGCAGGGCGCGGCCCGCGCCGCGGGGTGCGTCGGCGTGCTGCGCGCCGACTACGCCGATGAACTGAGCGGCACCGTGTACACGGTGGGCGTGGTGGCGTTCCCGGACGGCGCGGCGGCGCATCAGTTCGCCGGGGCGGTGCCGCCGGGCAGGTACCCAGCCGTCGGGCTGCACGCCCTGGAACTGCCGGGCACCGCGGCGGCGCTGTTCAACGACCAGGCCCGGCAGGCCGCCGCCGTTAAGGTCACCGGTCCTTACGTGATCCTCGCGGTGGCCGGCTACGCTGACGGCCGGCCCGCCAGCGCCGCCTCCGAGCGGCGGGACTCGGCGTTCTCGCCCGCCGCCGCGCTCGCGGCCGCGGTGGCGGCGCCGCTGGCCGCCCCGCAACGGGTCAGGTGCGCGACCCCGGAGTTCTCGTGCTAGCCGCCGCGTGCGCCTTGTCGGCGGGCGGGCTGCTGGCGACGGCGCTGGCGGGCCTGCCCCCGCCGCCCGCTGAGCTCGCGATGGTCCGCCCGGCCGAGATGACGGTGCTCCAGCAGGTCAACGTGCCGCGCGCCTGGGACGTCACCAAAGGCAGGGGGGTGACCGTGGCCGTCTTGGACAGCGGCGTCGACACCACCGCGCCCGACCTGTCGGGCCAGGTCACCGTCGGCCCGGACTACGTGGCCGGCGTGGACCCGCCCGGCTACCGGCCCCCGCTGAACCACGGGACGTACATTGCCTCGCTCATCGCCGGCCATGGCCAGGGACCCGGCGACGCCCAGGGCGTCGTCGGCGTCGCCCCGCAGGCGAAGCTGCTGTCGGTGCGGGTCATCCCGGACGACACCGAGCCGGGAGTCGATGCCTACAACACCCGCCCGGCCTACGCCGACGCCATCGGCAAGGGCATCTACTACGCCGTCCGGCATCATGCCAGCGTCATCAACATGTCCCTGGGCTCCAGCCAGCCGACCGCCTACCTGCGCACCGCCGTCGCGTACGCGCTCACCCGCAAGGTCGTGGTCGTGGCCTCAGCGGGCAACAGCGGGGCATTCCATTACTTCGCCCCCTACATCTACCCGGCCTCGTTCCCGGGGGTGATCGCGGTCGCGGCGGTGAACGTGAGCGGGGCGCGGGCCGACTTCTCCGAGCAGAACGCCTCCGTTGTCGTCTCCGCGCCCGGCGTCGCCGTCCTCGGCGCGGGACCCGGCGGCGAGTACATCGACGCCGACGGCACCAGCCCGGCGGCGGCCCTGGTCTCCGGCGTCGCCGCGCTGATCAGGTCCCGCTACCCGGCACTGTCCCCGGTGCTGGTCGAGCAGGCCCTCATCGACTCCGCCACCCGCAGGCCGCCGGGCGGCTACAGCGTCGAAGTCGGATTCGGCGAGGTGGACGCGGCGGCGGCCCTCACCGCGGCGGGTACCCTGGCGGCCCAGTCGCGTCCCCGGGGGTTGCCCCCGGGAACAGCGGTCGCAGTGCCGG
>JAICUO010000201.1 GCA_025935815.1 Streptosporangiaceae bacterium | reverse complement strand
TTGACTCGATAGTCGTGGTCGCTCCCAAGGGGTCCAAGAAGTTCCGCGAATACATGGCGGACATCGAATGGCTCCACGCTAAAGGGCTCGCCGGGTAGCCGGCTGTAGCCCGGTCATCGTGTGCCCTCATGATGGGGCCCGGTGCCATCCAGCACATCACGGCGCTGTTGCGGGACCGGTGGGGCTGCTAACTGACCGCCCGGGTGCTCAGACTACCTCTGCCAGGTAACGCGTGGACGGCCAGCTGTCCACGCGACTAGCATCCGGCCTAGTTGAACTGCCTTGAGGTCTCCGGAGGCGTCGCTTCCCGCGCGGCCCGCGTCCCCACAGAATCCCCACAAGTCCGGGTCCGCGGCGGCGTCCCCCACAAGAATCCCACGGACAATCCGGCACTCCACGGCACAATCTGGCACGGATGCTAGAATGGCCTCAAGACCCGTTACCCGCCTTTACGCAGGTGAAACGGGCTAACCGGCTCCCAGGCCGGATGAGTGGTCATTCAGGAAAAGCTTCCTGAAAAGCGGAAGGTCGGCAGTTCGACCCTGCCCCTGACCACTCACTTAATCTTTCTAATCTCCTTCTCTGCCTAGGCTTATCTCTGCCTGCTTTTCTGCGGTATGCGCCCTGAGGGCTTGTGGAGTCGGCTTGAAGTTGTGGGGAAACTGTGGGGATCTTGATCTCCCGCTTCGATCTGACATGCTCGAAGGCGCGCTCCGGCTGGATTCCTGAGACTCGTGTGGCGAATGAAGCATTTCAGGCGTCATGAAGCGGCGAGCTGCTGCGCGAGCCGGTGATGAGCTGCCTTCCTGGAAGCGGAAGGTCGCAACGCCTGTTCCAGTCGCGAAGGGCGGTTCGCTTCGCGTGCAGACAGGGCGATTGCGGCGGTGCTTCTCCGTCGTGCTGGTTCCGGTTGTTCCGTCGTCGTCCGGCCTGATGGCGCCCCATCGGTGCTTCAGGCGCCGGGGTTGTCAGCGGTCGATCGTCTGCTGCATGGTCTCTGGGTAGCGATCGCTGTTTGCGGCAGTGGCATCACGTTCACGACGGCCGGCGTTGGCCGGGCGGGGAAGGCCGGGTAGCGCTCTCATCCACCCGGCACCGTAACGGCCAGGCCAGTCGCGGCCGCGTCGGCGTGCGGAGTGGCGAACGCGGGCGAGTGTGCGGTTTGTTGCCTCTTGATCACAAGATGGTTATCTGTCATGATTCCTGACTGTTGGATGCGGGAGTTCCTGGGTGTTTCTTAGCGGCGGCTTAGGAAGCGGGCCACGTGATCGACGTGCAGGTTCTGGGTCCATTGGTGGTGCGAGTGGGGGGCAACGCGGTAAAGCTGGGACCGGTGCTGCGGGTCTTGTTCCTCGGGCTGCTGTGCGAGCAGGGAAACCTTGTTCCCGCTGATCAGCTGGCGGCCTGGCTGTCTGAGACCGGAACCCCGCAAGGGCAATCGTCCACCTTGCGAAGCCACGTTTCGCATCTTCGCCGCCGCCTTGCGGACGCTAGGGGACCGCACGATGTGATCCCGTCTCCTGTGTTGCTGACCAGCAATCTTGGCGGGACCACCGCCTATGCCCTTCAGGTGGACCGGGGGCGTATTGACGCCACGCGCTTCGAGGAAGAGGTCGCCGCTGGCCTGCGTGAACTGCATAGCGGCAGGCTCCGCGAGGCGCAGCAACTGCTGCAGGCAGCCATGCGACGGTGGCAGGGGCAGCCGCTAGCCGACGCTGGCGGGCGCCTGTTCGCGAAGGCGCATGTCAAGCGCCTGGAGGGAGTGCGCCGGGCGGCGCTTATCGCGCACGCGGAGGCCGGGATCCAACTCGGCCTCCATGCTGCGGTCATCGACAGCCTGGAAGAGATGGCGTCCCTGTGGCCGGACGACCTGTCCGTGCGCAAGCTCCATATCATCAGCTTGTACCGCAGCGGGCGCATTGCGGAGGCATCACGAGCGTGCAAGTCGGCTCTTGTGGCCGCCGACGAGCATGGACTCGGCCGCCGCGAACTGGAAGCGCTCCAGCTTGACGTACTGAACGGCAGGCTGCCCGTTGCCGGGCGGCCGCTCCTGCTGGCCGCCCCGTAAATGATCTTCCACTGACTTCAACCGTCCTTCCGCGCTCCTCCTTCGATGATTGAGGTGCGTCAGCCTTCGCCATGCGCTGGCCGGGAAGTGCTTCTGCGCGTCGTGACGGCATAGGCAGGATGGAGCGTTGATGGTGGCTCGGCCTTCGCTGCGGCGGGTGACGATCGTTGTCGTAGCCTGCCTGGGCTTCCTGGTCCCGCTAGGTACGGCCAGTGGTGCGGACGCGGCCGATACACCCTCACCCTCGCCATCCGATACGGCGACTCCTGGCCAGCCTGCGCAGCAGAACCAGCCTGATTACAGCCTGCCGCAACTCGGCGCTGGCGGCGCGCAGCAGGGCGGAGCCGCGCAGGCCGCCGCGGCCGCGCGGGCGCGGGCCACTGGCAAGGCAGTTGTCGTGGGAGCGTTCACGACGGCGACATCGACGGTCACGGCGCAGCCAGATGGCCGCCTTGTGGGCAGTTCGTCGGTGCTGCCAGTCCGGGTGCGGGCGAAGTCGGGCTGGGTACCGGTCGATACCCGTTTGCGCCGTTCCGCCACGGGGCGGCTCGCGGCAGCGGCAGTACCGGGGGATACCGTGAGTTTCTCGCGGGGCGGCAGCGGCGCGGCGGCAGAGCTCTCCACGCCCGGCGCGCGCCTGGACCTGTGGTGGCCGGGCCCGCTCCAGGTGCCTTCAGTATCCGGCTCCTCAGCCACCTACAAGGACGTGCTGCCGGGCGTTGACCTGGTGCTGAGCGCGACGAGCCGGGAGTCCGGCGGGTTCCAGGAGGTCCTGGTGGTCAGCTCGCGGTCAGCCGCGGCCGATCCCCGGCTGGCGAGCCTTGCGCTTCGGGTGACCACGTCGGGAACTCAGGCGCTGCGCGTCATGCCGGGCGGCGCGCTGGTCGCCCGGATGAGCAGGGGCCAGGGCTTCTTCGGGGCGGCGGCCCCCGTCATGTGGGACTCATCGTCGGTGCGTCCCGGGATCGCAAAGGCGACAGTGCGCACGGCGCAGGACTCAGCGCGTGCGGTCGGTGCGGCCCTGGCGGCCAATGGCATCGGGGCGGTCTCGACTGTGACGGGTCCCGCCAGCGGAGCGCGGCTGGCGGCGGTCACGGCACGCATGACCGCAGGCGGGCAGAAGCTGACGCTCGTACCGGATACCCAGCTGCTGACGTCGCCATCGACCAGGTTCCCGGTGTACATCGATCCTGGATTCCAGTCGTTCGACCATACGGGCTCTGAGCTGGCCTATGACCCGGTCCAGTCCGACTGCCCGTCATCGCACTTCAACAGCTCCTCCTACCAGTCCAGCCCGGTTGGGTACAACGACTGGCGGACCGATAGCTGCTCGTTCGCGTCCACGGACTACTCGCTGTACCGGGTGGCTATCCCGGCCAGTCCGGTGGGTGGCCCGTTCGCCCCGCACGGCGTCCTGATGTCGGCATCGTTCCAGGTCACCGAGGTCTACACCTCCGATTGCTCGTCGACTCCGACGCTGACGGCCACGTGGGTCAACGGCATCAGCTCGAGCACCGGGTACCCGGGGCCCGGCCCTGCCGCTGGCAATCACGACGTATCGGTCCCGCTCGGGCCGGACCCGGGCAGCTGCAACACGGTTGCGGACTTCGGCCACACGGTGTCGAAGGGATTCGACGTCTCCGCGGACCTGCAAGCGGCCAGCGGAGCTCCGACGAGCATCACCTTCCGGGTGTGGGAGAAGAACGACACCGCTAAGGAGCACCACAAGCAGCTCAGCCTCAATCCCACCCTTGAGGTGATCTGGACCGACACCCCGAACGTGCCATCCAACCTGGGGGAAGCCGCCAACAGCAGCGGCGCTGGCAGCCTGGACTGCGCGAGCAGTGCCAGCAGCGCGCCCCGGATCGGCAAGACCGACTCCATCAGCGGCGTGTACCTTGGCGGCACCTTCAATGACGTGGACGGCGCGTCAGTCGGCGTCGACATCGAGTTCAAGGTCAGCACCGCTAGCTCGTGGACGGCGCCGCCCGGCCATGAGATCTCCGATGCCAACGGGCGGAGTTCTTGGCTGTTGCCTGCCTCAGTGACCTCGGGGCTTGCCGACGGGACCGTCATGGAATGGCAGGCACACACATCTACCGGGACTTTCACGTCTGGTTCCACCACGTACGGGCCTTACAATTCGAATTGGTCGAACCCGTGCTATTTCGCGGTGTACCCGACGGCGCCGGACGCGCCGGCCCTGACGCCGGGATTCACCGCGACCACGGCCCAGCCCATCGGGTCCAGCCTGCAGTTCACGGTCGCCCAGTCCAGTGGCGATACGGCCAGCGAGTTCATCTGGCGGGTGGATGCCACACCGGAGACCGTCGGCGCCCCGGCGACGCGAACCTGCTCCACCACGGCGGCGACCGCCAATTGCACGAAGATCACCGGTGGCAGCGCGACCCTGACCATCCCCGTCCCCTCCCCGGGACCCCATGACCTGTGGGTCTATGAGGTAGATACCGGCGGCAACGACTCTGGCATGACTAACGGCGCGCCTGGCGGGCAGACCTGGACGTTCGCCGGTGCATCCGATCCGGCTGACTCGTATGTCGGCGGAACCAGCCTCAAGGCCAACTTCACCGTCGCGCTCGCCGCCGGCAAGACGTACGACAACCAGGGATTCTCCACCCAGGCGAGCCTGCCGGGCACTGCCAACGTGGACGGGAACGGCAGTGCCTATGATGAGCAGGAGCTGAAGGCCAAGGGGTGGAACCCCGGCCAGGCGGTGACCGTGGACGGGGCGACGTTCACCCTGCCGGGCTTCGGCACGTCAGGCAGCGGCCCGGACAACCTGCTATCCGCAGGGCAAGTCATCGGGACCGGAACCTCCGGTGCTCATGGGGGCGCGCTGGTATTCCTCGCCATGTCCACCCACGGCAACGTCGCGGTCCCGGGCACAGGGACGGGAGCCGACGACAGCGGGGCACTGTCCGGCGACGCGACCGCCCCGATGGTGATGGCCGGCTATCCGGTAACCGGCCAGAGCTGCGGCTTCGAGGTCGGTTTCAACGCAACGGCCTCTTGCATCCCGGCCAGCGGCACTATCACCTACCAATCGGGCTGCCCGGTCGCGCAGCAGTCCTACACGCTCACGGTCCCCGACTGGATCAACGGGCCGCAGGACATCGTGGCGCTTGAGATGCCCGACCGTGATGTCCCCAGCGGGCAGCAGGCGAAGAACCCCAATATCTACGCATTCGCTGTCCCGGTTAACCCGTCGTGCACGGTGGCCTCGGTCTCGCTTCCCGACGTCAGCGCGGTAGTCACCGCCCCTGCCCTGCACATCCTGGGCATGACCTTCCGGGACACGACCACGGCCACCCCGGAGGCGGGCGGCGCGACGCCGGCGTCCCCCAGCCAGCAGGCATGGACCGGTGCGTTCGAGTCGCCAATCGACAACGTCAACGCCCCGCCAGCCGGGAAGACGTGGGGAAACCAGACGGTCCGGATCGCGGTCTCGCCCGGCGCGAGCGCGGTCACGGGCGCGAAGATCCGGATAAGGCTGTCCTACCCGGGCTTCTGGTCCCAGTACGGGCCCGGCCCCGTGTCGATCGGCGCGGCGACGGTCGCGCAGCAATCCTCCGGCGCGACCGCGGTTCAAGCGCCGACGCCGCTGACCTTCAGTAACGGCTCAGCGTCGGCGACCCTGCCGGTCGGCGGGGACGTTTACAGTGACCCGCTGTCCCTGGCGTTCGGCGTTACGGCCGGCCAGAATTTGCTGGTCAGCCTGTGGCTGACGAATACGTCACTGCCGAAGCTGCCGCTCAACGACCAGCCCAGCGGAGCGACGAGCTGGTTCGCTCCCAGCAGCACGCCCAACCAGACCGGCAGCACGCCGGGCACGCCGTTCACCAGCGGTGGCGGCTATTCGTCCGCCACCGTGCCGCTGCTGACGGGCGTGGATGTGACTACCCCGGCGGGAACGGTCAACGGCGTGCCCGTGCCCGGGGCCCCCACCGTGGTGGTCACCGGAGACGGCGGCCTCATCGACAGCCCGGCTGCGGCTATCCCTGGGGACACCCAGAATTCGCCCAGTCAGCGGCTGGCCGGGCAGCTGGCATCCCAGGCTGATGCCCCCGGCTTCGGTGTCGTGGACGGGTCAGTCCCGTCCAACATGATCATGAAGGACGGCGACCTGCCCTCCGACGCCCACCCGCCGGGTGGCCTTAGCCTTCAGGGGCGGCTCGACCACGACGTCCTCGCCGAGCCAGGCCTGGGCACGGTCATCATCAACATGGGCCACCAGGACGTGCTGACGGCAGACGGGAACCTGACCCAGATGGCCACCGTGGTGAACACGCTCAAGTCCGTCGGAAAGCAGCTGATCGCCTTCGGCGTGGACTCCCCTGGCGTCGTGTTCGGCACCCTGACCGCGTGCAACGGCTACACGGGCAGCCTCGGGCACCCCTGCGACAGCGCGGCCGACGCGGGACGCCAATGGGTCAGCGACCAGCTAGGCACCCTCGGCGGATCATGCGAGGCGGACTTCGACGCAGCGGCCATGCAGCCGGGCAGCAGCCCGGAGGCCCTCGCCGCCGGCAACGACGCTGGCGACCACGCGAACCTGTCCCTCGGCGCGGGCGGCGGGTACGCGGCCCTGGCGACGATGGAGAGCAACGCCTGCGGGGCCTCGCCGCCCGCGACCCCGGCAACCCCAGTTCCCTGACCTGCGAGGCCGGGCCGGGCGCGTTGCCCGGCTGTGGCCTCCCATCCTCCCTGCGGACCGAGGTCCCGCGAGCGCGGGCCGTATGAAAGGGCGTTACCCATGAGGCGGATGCAGGTGCCCGCGATGGTCAGGCGCAGCGCGCGCCCGATTCGGTGGGCCGGCTCAGCGGGCACGGCCGTGCTGTTGCTCGTCACGCTGCTCGCGGCGTCGCCGATCCCGGCCAGCGCCGCGGTGCATCCGGCCCGGCTCCTCCCGGTTGCCCCGCAGCGGCCCGTGCCGGTGCATGTGGTACCGCCGCACCCGGTCACGTTGCCGCCTGATCGCCCGTGGCGGCAGCCCCGGGTCACCTGGCCAGCAGCGGGCACGGCCACCGCCCGCCTCGCCCCGGCACCCTCAGCGGGCGTCACCACTTCCCACTCGGCCCTGGCTGCCCTGGCATCGCCCGGCTCGGCGCAGGCGGGGTCGCTGCCGGTCTGGGTCGGGGCGCCGCTCACCCGGCGCCCGGGGATGCCGGCCGCGCCGGCGCCCGCCAGCGCCCAGGTCGAGATGGCCTCCCGGCAGGCCGCCGCCGCGGCGGGAATCAGCGGCGTGATCTTCAGCGTGGCCCTGCCCCGCGGGGCGCGCGGCACCCCGGATGTCCACGTGAGCCTTGACTACTCGTCCTTCGCCTTCGCCAGTGGCGGCGACTACGCGTCCCGGCTGCGCCTCGTCGAGCTGCCCGCCTGCGCGCTGACCACCCCCGATGTTCCCGCCTGCCGCCGCCAGGTGCCGCTCAGCTCGTCCAATAGCCTGCGGCAGTTCCGGCTCGGCGCCGACGTCACGCTGCCTGCACCGCCCGCCGCACAAGGACTCCGGGCGGCGCTGTTCCAGGCCACCCCGGTGGCCGTGCTCGCGGCGACGACAGCCCCCTCGGGGTCTGGCGGCGACTTCACCGCGACGCCGCTGTCCGAGGCCGGCACGTGGACGGGTGGCGGTTCCTCGGGCGCCTTCACCTACTCGTACCCGATCCAGGTCCCGCCGGTGCCGGGCGGGCTGGTCCCGCAGGTCGGCCTGGGATATGACTCCCAGATGGTGGACGGGCTCACCTCGTCCACGAACAACCAGGCCTCCTGGGTGGGAGACGGCTGGAATTACCAGCCGGGGTACGTCGAGCGGGACTACCAGTCGTGCGCGCAGAATCCAGCGGGCCCGACGAAGACGGGGGACCTGTGCTGGTCTAGCAACAACGTGACCACCTTGTCGCTTGGCGGGATGACGACCACCTTGGTGAACGACCCCGCCAACGGCTGGCACACGGAAGCGGACAACGGGTACAAGATCACGTATACGACGGGGTCCGGCAGCAACGGAACCCATGACGACGACTACTGGGTAATCACCGCCCCGGACGGCACCAGCTACTACTTCGGGCTCAACCAGCTGCCCGGGTGGGCTTCTGGGAAGGCGACGACGGGCAGCGCGTTCACGGTGCCGGTGTACGCGACCGCGTCGGGCCAGCCCTGCTACAACGCGACGTTCTCCTTGGCGCACTGCCTGCAGGCGTGGCGGTGGAACCTGGACTGGGTCACCGACCCGCACGGCGACGCGATGGCGTACTACTACAGCAGCACGGCCAACTTCTACGCCGCCGACAACGGCACCACGGGTACCGCGTCCTACACGCAAGGCGGCGTGCCGTCCAAGATCACCTACGGGCTGCCGTCGGGCAACGGGTACGGGACCCCCACCGCGCAGGTCACGTTCACCTCCGCCACCGACCGGACGGACGTCCCCACCGACCTGACGTGCGCGTCCGGGGCGACGTGCAGCGTCATCTCGCCAACGTTCTGGGCCAAGTACCGGCTGACCACCATCGATACCAGCACGCTGGAGGGAACTACCACGCCCGCGCAGGTGCCAGTCGACTCGTGGGCCTTGCACGAGGAGTACCTGTCCACTGGGGCCACCAGCCCGGCGCCCCTGTGGCTCCAGACGATCGCCCGCACCGGGAAGGACGGCACTACGACGGTGCCCTTGCCGGCCATGACGTTCGGCGGTCAGCCCATGGACAACCGGACCGCGACGGCGGCGAACCTGCAGGACGGGTACTCGATGATCCCGCGGAACCGGCTCACCTCCGTTACCACCGAGACCGCCGGGGTCATCCAGGTCACCTACGACACCGAGCCGCCCTCGTGCACCTCCGGAAGTTTCCCGGCGGAAAAGTCCAACACCCTGCTGTGCTACCCGACGTTCTGGACCCCGCCGACCGCCAGCACCCGGGAGGACTGGTTCAACAAGTACGTGGTGGCCACCGTCCACCAGCACAACGTGGTCGGCGGGACCGTTGACGTCGTCACCAGCTACTCCTATTCAGGGGCGGCGTGGCACTACGACGACGACGCGCTGACCCGCTCCAGCCAGCGGACCTGGGATCAGTGGCGCGGCTTCGCCTCAGTGACCACCCAGACGGGAAGCGCCGCCAACTCAGACCCGGTGACCCAGGCCACCAGCACGTACCTGCAGGGGATGAACGGGGACTACCAGGGTTCCGGCAACCCGACCCGGTCGGCCTCGGTCACCTCGCAGGTCGGGCACGTGACCGTGACCGACTCACCGCAGTTCGCCGGGACGGAATTCGAGCACACCGTCTACGCCAGCGCCGGCACCTCCCCGGCCATCGTCTCCGACTCGGTCGCCACGCCATGGACCTCGGCCGCCACCGCGACGCAGTCCCAGCCATCGCCGCTGCCCGCGCTGACGGCGTACCTCACCGGGACCGCCAAGACCCAGGCGTTCACCGCACTGGCCGCCGGCGGCTACCGGGAAGCCGACGTCACCTACGCCCATGACTCCCGCGGTCGCGTAACCTCCGCCGCCAGCGCCCCGGATGCCAGCGACAACGGAAGCCCGGGCGACTCGACCGAGGACACCTGCACCCAGACCAGCTACGACGACAACGCATCGGCCGGGCTGTTCAACCTGCCCGCCGAGGTGATCGTCACCTCTGTCACCCCGGCGAACTGCCCCGTCTCCGGGACCCCGGCCCAGTCGCAGCTCGTCTCCGACACCAAGGACTACTACGACGGTGCCACGTCTATCACAACCGCCCCGGTCAAGGGCGACCTGACCCAGGCCCAGCAGGCGACTTCCTACAGCGGGACCACCGAAGTCTTCACCACCGAGTCGAAGACGACCTACGACCAGTACGGGCGAGTGACCAGCGCCCTGGACGCGAACGCGATCGCGGCAGGAGCGACCGGGACCGCCACGTCGACCACGTACACCCCCGCCGCCGGCCAGGAGCCGACGTCGGTGAAGGTGACCGACCCGATGAGCCTGAGTACCACCACGACCTATGACCAGGCCCGTGACCTCCCGCTGACGATCACCAGCCCGGCCGGCCTGGTGACCACGCAATCCTATGACGCACTGGGGCGGCTGACGGCGGTGTGGACTCCCGGGCACCTCACGGGCGGTCCCGCCGACAAGGCCTTCACCTACAGCATGGGGACCGCCACCACGCCGTCGGTGATCACCACCAGGACGATCAACGCGGCCGGGACCTCCCTGCCATCGGAAACCCTCTACGACTCGCTCGGCCGGCAAGCCGAGACACAGGCGCAGACCCCTGACGGCGGCCGGATCATCACCGACACCTACTACAACTCCGACGGCTGGACCAAGATCACCTCCAACCCGTACTACACCTCGGGCGGCCCGTCAGCGACGCTGGTCGCCGCCGCTGATGATCAGGTGCCGGACCAGACGGGGTACGTCTACGACGGCACTGGCCGGGTCACCAGGCAGATCACCTACAGCCTGGCCAGCGAGAAATGGGAGACCGACACCAGCTACGGCGGCAACTACACCACCGTCACCCCGCCGGCCGGCGGCACTGCCCAGACGACGTACGTCAACGGCCTCGGCAAGACCAGCTACATCTACCAGTACCACTCGGCAACCCCGCCGGCCACGCCGCCGGCACCGGGCTCAGGGTCGCAGGCGGGCGCGGGCGGGTGGGACCAGACCGCCTACGCCTACAGCCCTGCCGCGCAACTGGCAAGCATCACCGATGACACCGCGGGCGGCACCAGCACCGGCAACACGTGGACCTTCGGCTACGACCTGTCCGGCGACCAGACGTCGGCATCCGACCCCGACAGCGGGTCCACGACGAGCACCTATGACCCGGACGGCAACCTGCTGTCGGTCAGGCACGGCGTCCTGAACACGATCACCAGCTACGCCTACGACAAGGACGGCCGCAAGACCGCCGCGTACGACACCACCAACGGGGCCGCGTCCAGTTCCAACGAGCTGGCCGCCTGGACCTGGGACACCCTCGCGGCCGGCAAGCTCACCCAGTCCGTGGCCTACGCCGGCGGGACCACCGGGACGAGCTACACCCAGGCGGTGACCGGGTACAACGCGTTCGGCCTGCCGCAGGGCACGAACACCAAGGTATCGGCCGGGCCGTGGTCAGGCACCTACCGTGAGCTGTTCGGCTACACGACCTACGGCAACCAGGAGTCAACCGTCTCCTACCCGGCCGGCGGCGGCCTGCCGCCCGAGCAGCTCAGCATCGGCTACGACGCCGCCGACCAGCCGATCAGCCTGACCTCGTCGCTGTGGACCTACGTCGCTACCCTCTCCTACACCGAGCTTGGCCAGCCCCAGGAGTACGCCCTCGGCACCACCAGCCAGCCCGCGTGGATACGGAACACCTACGACCCGGTCAACCGGCTGGCCACCTCCGGAGTACAGGCCGGCACCAGCCCCGTCACCCTCGACGCCACCACCTACGACTACACCGACGCAGGCCTGATCAAGTCGGCGTCTGACACCCCGGCCAGCGGCCCCGCCCAGGTCCAGTGCTTCTCCTATGACTACCTCGGACGGCTGACCCAGGCATGGTCCAAGGGCACCACCGGCTGCACGGGATCCCCGTCGCAGGCCGCCGAGGCCGGCGCGGCCGGGCCGTACTGGGACCAGTACGCCTACGACAACGCCAGCAACCTCACCGCGCAGGTATCCACCCCGGCGACGGGACCGGCGACCACTATCGGCGGCACCTTCCCGCCGCCCGGCTCGATGGCCGCAGCCAGCCCGCCCGCGCCGCCCCACGGCGTGAGCTCCCAGTCGTTCAGCACCACCGGGTCACCCAGCACGACCACCACCTACGGCTACGACGCCACGGGGCACGTCACCTCCATCGCCGCGCCGTCCAGCACCCAGACGCTGGCCTGGAACGACGCGGGCCAGCTGGCCTCCGTCACCTCCACCGGCGGGCCGAGCCCGGGCACCACGTCCTACGCCTACGACGCGGACGGCAGCCTGCTGCTGCAGCAAGACAGCGGCCCCGGGCTGGCGACCTTGTACCTGGCAGGCGAGCAGCTCACCGAGACCACCGGGGCGACCCC
>JAICUO010000043.1 GCA_025935815.1 Streptosporangiaceae bacterium | reverse complement strand
GTGGCATCCGCGACGATGTCCGCCAACGCCGACGTTGACTCGGTCGAGTCGACGTCGGTCATCGATCCCGTGGACTACGCGGAGCCGGCCGAGCCCAGTGGTTTCGGTGGCGGTGGTTTCGGTGGCACCGTCGCCGCGCCCGCGCCCGAGGTGCCCGTCGCTGACGTGCCGCCCGCCGCGCCGGGGCGCCGGCCCCGGGCCGGGTCCGCCATGGCGCGCCGCATCGCCACCTCAGACGAGCCCGTCGCCGTCGTCGTCGCGGCCGCCCCGGTCGCCGCAGACCCCGAGCCCGCCGCCCCGGCCGACCCCGAGCCCGCCGCCCCGGCCGAGCCGGTGGCTGAGGCCGGGCCCGTCGTGGAGGCTGCCCCGGATGCCGGGCCGGCGGCTGAGGCCGAGCCGGTGGCTGAGGTAGCCCCGGTCGCCGAGGCCGTCCCGGTAGCTGACGCTGAGCCGGAGCCGGTGGCCGAGGCCGAGCCAGTCGCGCAAGCCGAGCCGGTGGCGGAGGCCGAGCCGGCGGCCGAGCCTGTCGCTGACGCCGAGGCCCCCGCTGCCCCGGAGGCGGCGGAGGCGCCCGAGCAGCAAGAGCGCCCGGCCGACGGCACCGGCTTCCTCTTCGAGAGCTAAGGACGCAACGGACGGTCAGAGCCACTCACGGACCTGGTAAGCTATGCGCTAGCGACCCGAGGCCGTCTGCTGGCTCCGCTGGTCGCTTCATGCGCGTTAAGATGGCCCGTCAGTTCATGCCGGGCCAGGTGGATGGCGAGCTCGCCGCGCCCGCGATGGTCGATCGTCGAAGGTCCAAGCCGTCGAAGGTCAAACCGGGGCATAGGGCACGCATAAGGGAGAAGAGAGTTCTCGGGTGTACGCGATTGTGCGCTGCGGCGGCAGGCAGGAGAAGGTCGCCCTCGATGACGTGCTTACCGTCGACAAGCTGGCGGAGGCCGAGGAGGGCGCGACCATCACGCTGCCCGCGCTCCTCGTGGTGGACGGCGAGACGGTCATCACCGACGTGAGCGGCTACACGGTGACGGCCGAGGTCGTCGGCGAGGCCGCCGGGCCGAAGATCAACATGATCCACTACAAGAACAAGTCCGGCTACAAGCGTCGTCAGGGCCACCGGCAGAAGTACACGCAGGTGCGGGTAACCGGGATCGAGAAGGCGTAGCGGAAATGGCACACAAGAAGGGCGCGTCGTCCAGCCGTAACGGCCGCGACTCCAACGCGCAGCGACTCGGCGTCAAGCGGTTCGGCGGCCAGGCGGTCAACGCCGGCGAGATCATCGTCCGCCAGCGCGGAACCCACTTCCACCCCGGTGACGGCGTCGGCCGTGGTGGTGACGACACACTGTTCGCGCTGGTCAGCGGGGCCGTCAAGTTCGGCACTGTCCGTGGCCGCCGTGCGGTGAGCATCGTTCCCGGCGCGGGCCCGTCCTAGACGGTCCAGCTCAGGGAACGCGATACGCAAGCGTTGAAGGCGGGCCGGGTCACCCGGTCCGCCTTCAGTCATGCTTAGAGGGGATACATGTCATGGCGGAGTTCGCTGACCAGGCGGCGCTGCGGGTGCAGGCCGGCGATGGGGGAGACGGCTGCGCCTCGATTCACCGCGAGAAGTTCAAGCCGCTCGGCGGCCCCGACGGGGGCAACGGCGGGCGCGGCGGCGACGTGATCCTCGAGGTTGACGCCTCGTCGTCGACACTGCTGGACTTCCACCGCCGCCCGGTGCGCAAGGCGGGCAACGGCAAGCAAGGATCCGGCTCCAACCGCAACGGCGCTGATGGCGGCGACCTTGTCGTCAAGGTCCCCAATGGCACGGTCGTCCTTGACCGCCACGGGAAGATCCTCGCCGACCTGATGGGGACCGGCACCCGGTTCGTCGCCGCCGCGGGCGGCAAGGGCGGCCTCGGCAACGCCGCGCTGGCCTCGCCCCGGCGCAAGGCCCCGGGGTTCGCGCTCAAGGGCGAGGCGGGTGAGGGGCGTGAGCTGACGCTGGAGCTGAAGACGGTGGCCGACATCGGGCTGGTCGGCTTCCCCAACGCCGGCAAGTCCTCGCTGATCGCCGCCATGTCCGCCGCCCGGCCGAAGATCGCGGACTACCCGTTCACCACCCTGATCCCCAACCTCGGCGTGGTCGAGGCGGGCGACGTCCAGTTCGTCGTCGCCGACGTGCCGGGCCTCATCCCTGGCGCCAGCAAGGGAAAGGGGCTGGGCCATGACTTCCTCCGCCATGTGGAGCGCTGCTCCGCGCTCGTGCACGTGCTGGATTGCGCCACGATGGAGCCGGGCCGCGACCCGATCTCCGACCTTGACGCGATCGAAGCGGAACTGGCCGCCTACGAGGAACTGACCGCCACCGGCACCCTGGTCACCGCCACCGGCGCCGACGCGGGCAGCACCAGCGTCCCGCTCTCGCAGCGGCCCAAGCTCGTCGTGCTCAACAAGGTCGACGTTCCGGAAGGCCGCGAGCTGGCCGAGCTTGTCCGGCCCGAGATCGAGGCCCGCGGGCTGGCCGTCTACGAGGTTTCCGCCGCGACCACCGAGGGGCTGCGCGAGCTCGGCTTCGCGATGGCCGGGCTGGTCACCCAGTCCCGGGCTGAGCACCCCGAACCGGAGCCGACCCGCGTCATCATCCGCCCGGCGGCGGTCAGCGGCCCGGAGTTCGAGGTGGTGCGCACCCCGGAGGGCGCCTACTACATCCGCGGTGACAAGCCCCGGCGCTGGGTGCGGCAGACCGACTTCACCAACGAGGAGGCAGTCGGCTACCTGGCGGACCGGCTGGGCCGCCTTGGCGTGGAGGAAGCCCTGGCCAAGGCGGGTGCCACGCCCGGTGATGAGGTCCTCATCGGCGACGAGGACGACGCGGTCGTCTTCGACTGGGACCCCACGCTAGAGACCGGGCAGGGGCACACCCCCGGCCCGCGCGGCACCGACGCCCGGCTGCAGAACTGGTAGAGCTGAACTTTCAGGGGAGCCGATGAGCGAGGCCGCGGCCCGGCGGGACGCCTGCGCCACGGGGCCGGAGGATGGCGCCCGGCGGGAGGACATCGCCGGCGCGCCCCGGGTCGTCGTCAAGGTCGGGTCGTCCTCGCTCACCCGCCGCGGCGGCGCGATCGACGACGAGCGCATCGCGGCGCTCGTCACCGCGCTCGCCGCCCGCGTTGCCGCCGGCGGCCAGGTGCTCCTGGTGTCCTCGGGGGCGATCGCGGCCGGGCTGGCGCCGCTCGGCCTGCCCCGGCGGCCACGGGACCTGGCCACCCAGCAGGCGGCGGCCAGCGTCGGGCAGGGGCTGCTGATCGCCCGGTACACGGCCGCCTTCGCGCTGCACGGACTGGGCACCGGGCAGGTGCTGCTCACCGCCGATGACCTGATGCGGCGTGGCCACTACCGCAACGCCCAGCGCACCCTGGACCGGCTCCTGGAGCTGGGAATGGTCCCGGTGATCAACGAGAACGACACGGTGGCCACCGACGAGATCCGGTTCGGCGACAATGACCGGCTCGCGGCGCTGGTCGCCCACGTCACCCGGGCGGACGCGCTGATCTTGCTGTCCGACGTGGACGGCCTCTACGACGGCGACCCGCGCAGGGGCGGCGCCCGCAAGATCACCGAGGTGCACGGCCTGGCCGACCTGGCGGGGATCAAGGCAGGCCGGGTCGGCGCCAGCGGCGTCGGGACCGGCGGCATGGCCACCAAGGTCGACTCGGCCGCGATCGCGACCCAGGCGGGCATCCCCACCGTGCTGACCGCCGCCCGGTGGGCGCCGCAGGCACTGGCCGGGGAGCCGATCGGGACGTACTTCGCGCCGACCGGGCAACGGCCGTCGACCCGGCTGCTGTGGCTCGCGCACGCCGCCGTCGCCCGGGGCACGCTGATGCTCGACACGGGGGCGGTGGCAGCCGTGGTCCAGCGCCGCGCGTCCCTGCTGCCGGCCGGCATCACCGGCGTCGCGGGCACCTTTGAGGCCGGCGACCCCGTGAACTTGTCCGGTGAGGACGGCACGGTCGTCGCCCGCGGCCTGGTCAGCTACGACGCCACCGAGATCCCCGGCCTGATGGGACGCTCCACCAGGTGGCTGGCCAGCCGCCTGGGCCCGGAGTACGAGCGCGAGGTAGTCCACCGCGACGATCTGGTCATCCTGGCCGACTGACCCCGGCCTGTGAACGCCGATCGCGCCGGCCGCCCACTGGGCGGCCGGCGCGATCGAGGCGCCGTGTTGACTAGTTGTCGTCGCGCTGGTTGCCGCCGCCGCGGTTGTTGCCGCCGAGGCGGTCGAACAGGCCGCCCATGGTCCGGGCGCCGGTCTCGGCGACGCCGCGCAGGATGCCCGCCAGCGGGTCCTCGGAGCGGTTCCAGGTGTCCTGGTAGGACTTGGCGGCGTTGCGCACCTCGTCGGTGAACTTCGCGTCGCGGTCGTTGTCCCGGCGCGGGTAGTCCCCGCCGAGGATCCGGTCGTAATCGCCGTTGGTAGCCCAGCGGTCGAGCTCGCCGAACCGGACGACCGCGTGCGGGTGCGTGGTGCCCTGCAGCTGCAGCAGCTTGAGGATGCTGTCGCGCAGGTCCGGCACCGCGTCGTACTCGTGGGCCTGGTCGCGGAACGCGTCGGGGTTCAGCTCGGACAGGTGCGGGCCACCCGCCAGCTTCATCAGCGACCGGCGCGCGGCGTCCACGTCCTGGCAGGCCAGCAGGCCGGCCCGGTCGCACGACAGCTCCGACTTGCGGAACCACTCCTCAAGGCCCCAGATGATGGCGCGCAGCCCGAGGAAGCCGATGGGCATCCACGCGATCCGCGCGGCGAGGTTGATGAGGATCAGCAGCATCGTCCGGTACACGGCGTGCCCGGACAGGATATGCCCGATCTCGTGGCCGACGACGAACCGCAGCTCCTCCTCGTCGTGCAGGTTCGCCAGCCCCGTCGTGATCACGATGAACGGCTTGTCGCGGCCAATCGCCATCGCGTTCACGATCGGGCTCTGCATGACGAAGCACTCGGGCACGTCTGGCAGGTCGAGGATGTAGGCGCCGTCCCGCACAAGCGCGTGGATGTGCGGGAACTGGCGCTCGGACACCTTCACGGCGCCGGCCAGGAAGGTGAGGCGCAGCGCGCGCTCGTTGATTAGGCCGAACAGCTTGCTCAGTAGCACGTCAAAGCCGCTCAGCTTGCGCAGCGCTACCAGCGCTGAGCGGTCCGCGGGATGCTCGTAGGCCCGCGAGCTAATCCCCGTGAGGCGGACACGTGCGCGATCAGGCACAGTCATACTCGCATGGTAGTACCGCGCGGGAGCGCAGGACAGAGTTCGGGCGAAATTCGCGCTATATCTCGAGTTACAATTCTCACAGTGATGGCTAGGAGACATTCGGTGAGCAACCCTAACGGGCGCAGGCGGGTCGGGGTGATGGGCGGCACCTTCGATCCGGTCCACCATGGGCACCTGGTCGCCGGCAGCGAGGTGGCGCACATCTTCGGCCTGGATGAGGTCATCTTCGTGCCGACCGGCGAGCCCTGGCAGAAGGAGGGCCGCGCGGTCTCCCCGGCCGAGGACAGGTACCTGATGACAGTCATCGCCACCGCATCCAACCCCCGGTTCAGCGTCAGCCGGGTCGACATCGACCGCCCCGGGCCGACCTACACGATCGACACGCTCCGCGACCTGCGGGAGGCGAACGGCCCGGAGGCCGACCTGTTCTTCATCACCGGCGCCGACGCGCTGGCGAAGATGCTGACCTGGCACGACGTGGACAAGCTGTTCTCGCTGGCCCACTTCATCGGCTGCACCCGGCCTGGGCACCGGCTGACCGGCGCGGGGCTCCCCGAGGGCAAGGTGTCCCTCGTGGAGATCCCCGCGCTAGCCATCTCCTCCAGCGAGTGCCGCAACCGGGTGGCCGCTGGCGAGCCCGTCTGGTACCTCGTCCCCGACGGCGTGGTGCAGTACATCGCCAAGCGGGGCCTGTACCGCAGGCCGGGGCCCGCTACTTGACGGAGCCGGCGGTCAGGCCGCCCACTACCCGCCCCTCGATCAGCGCGAACAAGATGAACACCGGGATGGTGGCCACCAGCGACGCGCCGAACAGGTGCTGCCAGTCGACGGTGTACTGCCCGATGAAGGAGTCCAGCCGCACCGTCAGCGGGAAGTCGTTGCTGCTGGTCGTCAGGGCCAGCGCGGAGATGAACTCGTTCCACGCCGAGATGAACGTGAAGATCAGCGCGGTGACGATGCCCGGCAACGCCAGCGGCACGGTCACCCGCATGAGCGCGCCGAGGCGGCCGTGCCCGTCGACCATCGCCGCCTCCTCAAGCTCGTACGGGATCGACCCGATGTAGGCGTTGAGGATCCAGATGGCGAAGGCGAGGTTGAACCCGGCGTTGACCAGGATCAGCGACCAGACCGGGTTGATGTTCAGCAGCCCGAAGGACAGGAACTCCTTGTAGATGCCCACGATCAGCGCGGTCGGCTGCAGCATCTGGGTGGCCAGCACGAGCAGCAGGAACGCGCCGCGCCCGCGGAACCGGTGCCGGGAGGTGTAGTACGCCGCCGGCAGGGCGACCAGCAGCACCAGCATCGTCGAGCCGCCCGCGATCTCCAGGCTTACCCGCACGCTGGACAAGATCCCGTAGGCCGACCCCCACATGTTCGTGAGGTTCGACCACGCGAAGTGGTGCGGCAGGTAGTCGCGGTCGAACAGCTCGCGCTGCGGCCGCACCGACGTGATCAGCATCTCCAGGTACGGCAGCAGGAACAGCACCGCCACCACGTACGCCACGAGCGTGATGACCGCGGTCTTCACCGAGGGGAGCCGGGCCGGCCCCCGCCGCGCCCGGGCACCGCGCGCGGCCCCGGCGGCCTTCCCGGTGCTCGCGCCGGTCGTCAGGGTCGGTGCCGCCATCTCAGCTCCCCTCCGCACGGTTCCACCCGTTGACCCGCAAGAACACCACGATGATCACCACGACCAGCGCGAAGTTGACGATCGACATCGCCGCCGCCTGCCCGACGAAGGTGCCCTTCAGGTCGTACATGAACACGGTGCTGGTGCTGGTCTCATAGCCGGGGCCGCCGCGCGTCATCTCCCAGATGATCGGGAACGAGTTGAACACGTTCATCAAGTTGATCACCGTCGCGACGGCGAAGGCCGGGCGCAGCAGCGGCAGCGTGATGTGCCGGTAGGCGAACCAGTGGGACGCGCCGTCCACCCGCGCCGCCTCATAGAGCTCCCCGGGGATGGACTGCAGCCCCGCCAGCAGGACGTACGTCGTGAACGGCAGCGAGACGAACACCGCCACGAAGATCATGCACGCCATCGCAATGTCCGGGTTGCCCAGCCAGTCCGGCGAGGAGGCGGTGAACGAGCCGATCAGCCCGATCTCATGCAGGAACAGGTAGATGACGCCGCTGTCGGTCTTCAGCATCCACCGGAAGATCAGCGCGGTCATCATCACCGACGCCGCCCACGGGGCGATGATCGCCCACCGGGTGACGCGCCGGCCAGGGAACCGCTGGTTGTACAGCTGGGCCAGCCCGAACGAGATGACCATCGTGATCGCGACCACGGTCGCCACCCAGACGACCGTGCGCACCAGGATGCCCGGCAGGTTCGGGTTGCCGAAGATGGCGGAGAAGTTGCTCCCGCCGGCCGAGCCGATGTCGATGCCCAGCGGCGTGATGTGCCGGAATGAGGTCTGGATCATCGCGACGATCGGCCAGATCACCACCACGGCGATCAGCGCGATGGCCGGGCCGAGCCACAGCAGCGGCCGGAGGCTAGCCCGGCGCACCCGGCGAAATAGCCCGGCCCGCGCGAGCGGGCCGGGCTGCCTCGGCGACGGAATCGCCGACATCAAGAGCCGGTGGACGCGGTCTGCTGGATGGCGCCGAGTACCTGGGCGGGGTTGCCGGTGATGGCCTGCCCGACCTGGGTCTTGATCTGGTTCTCGACCGTGGTCCAGTTCGCCGTCGTCGGGTAGTTGACCGAGTTGGCGATGTTGCCCAGGAAGGCGGCGAACATCGGGCTGTCCTTGCCCATCGCGGTCGCCGCGGTCTGCGTGGCGGGCAGCAGGTCGTACTCGTTGTCGAACTGCAGCTGCCACTTGTCCTGGTAGGCGAAGTCAAGGAACGCCTTGATCGCGGCCTGGTGCGACGGGTTGGCGTTGAACGCCACGATGTCGTCGTGGACGCCCAGCGTCGCCTTCAGTGGTCCTGCCTTGCCGGGGATGTCCGCCGTGGCGTAGTCGCCGTCCTTGAGCACGCCCGCGGCCTGGATGATCGGGACCACAGCGGGGGAGCCGAGCACCATGCCGACCTTGCCCGCGGCGAAGTCGGACCAGACGTCCTTGCGGTCGGTGCCGCCCGGGTTCGGCTGGGTGACCCCGGCGGCGGCCAGCTGCTTGAGGAAGCTCAGCGTCTCGACGTTGGCGGCGCTGTTGATCACGTACTTGCCGGATCCGTCCACGTAGCCGCCGCCGTTGCCCAGGAACCACAGCAGCAGCTCGGCCTGGGCCTCTTCGCTGCCCAGCGGCAGCCCATAGCCGATGGAGCCCTTGGCCTTGATCTTGGCGGCGTCCGATTGCAGCTCGGCCCAGGTCGTGGGCGCGCTCGCGATGCCCGCCGCGGCGAAGATCTTCTTGTTGTAGTACAGGGCGCGGGTCGAGGTGGTGAACGGGATGCCGTAGTCGCTGCCCTGGTAGGCCCCGTCGCCCAGGAACTTGGGGATCAGGTTGCTGATCGTGGACTGCGACAGCACGTCGGAGGCCTTGTAGATCAGGCCCGACTGGGCGTACGGCGGGGCCGGGTTCCCCTCCAGGATGTCCGGGTACTGCTTGTTCTGGATCAGCGTGGAGACCTTGGTCGGGAAGTCGTTCCAGTTGACCGTCTGCACGTTGACCGTGATGTTCGGGTTCGCCGCGTGGAACGCGGTGGCGATGTCCTGCCAGTACTTGGTGGTGCTGTTGGCCGGGCCGGTGCCGTAGTCGGCGCCGTAGAACTGGAGCGTCACCGCTCCGCTGGAGCCTCCCGAGGCGCTGCCTGAGGCGCTCGAGCCCGAGCCCGAACTGCAAGCGGCTAGCGCGAAAAGGGCCGCGGTCCCAGTGGCGGCCGCGGCGATCAGCCGTGCTTTCACGTCGTTACTCCAAACTGGCGGGGGAAGCCAGGCACGTCACGAGCGCCTGGCTCTCGTTAAGTTCCCGGCGCCCGCTGCCGCGGCTCGCTGGCCGCGATTCGTGTCCGGCTTTTCTGGAAAGAAACTTACCTATTAATAAGACTGAGAGTCAACATACAGGTTCACCGCGAGCGCGCGGCCGGAGTCACTCAAGCTACACAAAAGCCATCAATATCACCCAGCTCGGCGTCGCGTCGTCTGGTTCGCCAGCGTGGGCATGGCATCCTAGAAAGGGAGCAACCGACCAAGGAGGCCGAGCCAACCACGTGACTGCCACCGCACGGGCCATCGAGCTCACCGAGATCGCCGCACTGGCCGCGGCGGAAAAGCTCGCTCAGGACATCGTCGCCTACGACGTGAGCGAGCAGCTAGCGATCACCGACGCGTTCCTGCTGTGCTCGGGGGCCAACGACCGGCAGGTGCGCTCGATCATCGACGAGGTCGAGCTCAAGATGAAGCAGGCGGGCGCGAGCGTGGTGCGCCGCGAGGGCGAGCGCGAGGGGCGCTGGGTCCTGCTGGACTTCATGGACGTCGTGGTGCACGTGCAGAACGCCGAAGAGCGCACGTTCTACTCTCTGGAGCGGATCTGGAAGGACTGCCCGCGGATCAAGCTGCCGGAGGCTGCGCTAGCAGGCAACCCGGCGACGACAGGGGAGTCCCGCTGAGCGAGGCCAAGCGGCTGGTGCTGCTCCGGCACGGTCAGACGATCTGGAACGTCGAACGCCGCTTCCAGGGCCACACTGACATCCCGCTCGACGAGACCGGCAAGGCGCAGGCCGAGCGGGCCGGGCGGCTGCTGGCGGCGTTGCGGCCTGACGTCATCGTGTCCTCCGACCTGGCCCGCGCGGTCGCCACCGCGCAGCCGCTGGCCAAGCTGACCGGCCTGGTCGTGACGCTGGACAAGGACCTGCGCGAGCGCTCCGGCGGCAAGTGGGAGGGCCTGTCCGACGAGGAGATCCGCGAGCGCTACCCGAAGGAGCGCGAGGCCTGGGACCCGCCCGACGGCGAGCGGGCCCCGGCCGTCGCCGAGCGGGTCGCCGCCGCCTTCCAGCGCGCCGCGATGAGCATCCCGCCGGGCGGCCTGGCCGTCGTGGTCAGCCACGGCGCGGCGCTGCGGTTTGGCATGGAGCGGGTCCTCGGCGTCCCCGAGGAGATCAGCGGCTTGCTTGGCCCGCTGTCGAACTGCTCATGGTCGGTCCTCGGTCAGCGCTGGAACCGCTGGCGGCTCCTGGAGCACAACGCCGGCACCCTGCCCGAGCCGGTCATCGGCGACGACCGCTAGCGGTTACCTGACATCCCGAGGCCCCGCCGGTCCCGCAGCGCCCGGGCGGGCACGGCCTTGGCCGGGACGACTTTGGCGGACACCGCTGTGGCGGACACCGCTGTGGGGGACACTGCTGTGGGGGACACTGCCTTGGGCGGCCGGTCGCCGCGGTCGAACCGGAAGCACGCGGCCAGCGCCGCGATGCACGCCGCGGCGCTCAGCGCGACCAGGACTCCGGACATCCGCGGCGCCGCCGACAGGACCTTGGCGGTCCCTAGCGCCACGACCAGCGCTGAGCTCATCACCAGGCACGGCGTCATCATCGGGACGGCGGACGGCACCGGTATCCGCAGCCGCCCGGGCAGCAGTCGGCCGTGGTCGGCCCGCGCGATGGCCTCGGCGGCGGCCGCCCCGTGCGTCAGCCGCCGCGTCCGCACCAGGGTGCGGACCGCCACCTCGGCGGTGGTCACGACCACCTGGCGCCGCCACCGCGCCGCGCACCACAGTGCCCCGCACACCGCGACGATCAACGACAACCTCATACTGAACGCCACGGGCCGCTGCGGGCCTGTCACCTCAACCGCGATCGCCGCCGCGAGCGCGAACAGGGACCAGGCGATGCACGACCAGCGCCTGCGGGCCGGCATGCGCCACCGCAGCAGGACCGTCGCCGGGTCTGAGGCGGCGTCCGGGCCGCTGGGGGATGCGTGGGCCGCGACGGAGTCCAGGGTTTCCACTCAGGTCCCCTTCCGGGCCGGTCCGTAATGTCTTCGTAAGGCCTACCCGCAAAGTCGCCCGAAATGCACGCCGCCCGTTGTCAGCCCGAGCGCCCGCGCCGCACCCGCCACACCGGCACCTGCCGTGACCCCCACCAGCCCCACCCGAACCGTGATCACACCAGCCCCACCCGTTCACCCTGCGTATCAGGGGACCGGCAAATCATCGCAAAACACCCCCGGCTATGGCTCCTCAGTCGGTGGAGCTCCGGTTTGCCTGGTTCGCGGGCCGGGTGAGCGGGGCGGGGCTAACGGGCTTCGTAGGGGATCTGCTCGCCGGCCTCGACCGGGAACGGCAGGCGGTTCCCCGCCGGGGGCAGCGGGCAGGTCGCGAACGGGGTGTAGGCGCAGGGCAAGTTGGCCGCGCGGTTGAAGTCCACGGTCACCGTTCCGGCCGCGTCCGGCGCGGCGACCTGCAGCGACCGGTTCGCGGCGTATGTGGTCAGGCCGCTGGTCGCGTCGGTGAACAGGATGTGCAGGCTGCCCGGCAGGTAGCCGTTGAACGCGGTCAGCGCGTAGGGCTGGCCGTCGACCTCGAACTCGACCACGCCGGGGGCGGCGTACACGTGCTGCAGGCCCTCGACCACCGATCCCACCGTCGTGTCCCGAGGCACGTCGAACGCCCGGTAGCGGCCGCGGATCACCCAGCGCGGGTCGGGCGCGTAGGCGGGGGTGCCGCGGAAGTTGGCCCGCAGCTCATGGTCGGGGTGCCGCGGCCGCAGGATGTCATTGCCGCCGCGCCGGGCGACCTCGTAGACGCCGTTCGCGTCGGCCGGGAACACGCCGCCGCGCTCGGGGACCCGGCCCAGGTGGTGCGTCCCGCTGCTGAGCAGCGCCCCGTCGAGGGTGAGCTCCTCGCCGTCGCCGAGGACGACAGTGATCCCGCAGTCATCGGCGGACCACTCGCCGGGCGCGTCGGTGAACCGGGCCAGCGCCGGTGACAGCCAGTTGATGCTCGTGATGGCGAGGAACCCGTCCGGCGCCGCCAGCCGCTCCTGGTGCTGCGCGTGCCACAGTTCCCAGTCGGCGGTGAACTCGGAGCTGGCCTCGACGGCGTGCGCGTCGGATGCGGTCATGGCCGAGATAACCGTCTTTTCCAGCGCATATTCCCGTCGGCTAGCTGACGCCCGCTAGGCGCAGCAAGGCGGCGGTCGCGGCCGCGGCGATGACGATGACGGGGAACGGGGCCTTGCGCGCCGCGAGCAGGCCCGCGACCGCGACGCCGGCCGGGCGGGCCCAGCCGGCGAACCCGTGCCCCTGGGTCAGCGCCTGGGTCGCGGCCAGGGACACCAGCAAGACGGCGGTCGCCGCCGTGATGAGGCCGTCGGCGCCCTTCGGGAGCCGCACCCGGTCCCGCAGCAGCGGGCCGGCCAGCCGGAACGCGTAGGTGATGCCGGCCAGCGCGATGATCGCGACCAGTGGCATCAGTCCTCGCCCCCGTTCCGCCGCTTTGGCGCGGCGCGGGCCAGCAGCGGCAGGCCGGCCAGGCTGGTGAGCACCGGCAGGCCAGCGGGCAGCACCGGGGTCAGCGCCACCGCGATGGCGGCGCCGGCGCCGGACGCTATCCGCGTGCGCTGGTCCCTGATGGTGGGCAGGGCCAGGGCGAGCAAGACCGCGGGAAAGGTGGCGTCCAGGCCGAACGCCGCCGTGTTCCTGATCGCCGTTCCCGCCAGGACGCCGAGGACGACGCAGACATTCCACGCGGCGTACAAGATAGCCCCGCAGGTCCAGAACGCCCGGCGCGCCTGGCCCTCATCGGTCTCGCGGAGCGCGAACGCGACCGACTCATCCGTGGTGAGCTGCGCCCCGGCCAGGCGGGTCCACCAGTTGCGGCCGGTGATGCTGGCGACGGTGAACCCGTAGGGGGCCAGGCGGGTGTTGAGCAGCGCCCCGGCCGCGACGGCGGCGACCGGGCTGCCGCCGGCCAGCACCACGCTCGTCGCCGCGAACTGGGCGCCCCCCGCGAAGACCAGCAGCGACATGACGACCGGCACCCACCACGGCAGGCCGCCGGCTACCGAGATCGCCCCGAACGACGCGCCCACGATCCCGTCCGCGACGCAGATGAGGGAAACATCGCGCAGCAGCGGAGTCGTTGCGGGGAAGGGGCTGGCCGGCCCTGAGGTCGCGCTTGTTCGCCGTGGACGACGCATGTTCAATATAATGAACTCACGACTGGTGTTCGTCAAACCGAACAAAGGGGAGCGTTGAGCGAACAGTTGGGAAGCGGCCAGGGAGCTGGCCGCGCCCCCTCGGACGTCGTGGGGCTGATCGCGGCCGCGCTGCGCCGGGAGCGGGCGCGGGCCGGGGTGTCGCTGACCGAGCTCGCGCGCCGGGCGGGAATCGCCAAGTCGACGTTGTCCCAGCTCGAGGCGGGGGCGGGCAACCCCAGCGTGGAGACCCTGTGGGCGCTGGCGGTGGCGCTCGGCGTGCCCTTCAGCCGCCTCGTCGACCCGCCAGCGCACCGCGTGGAGGTCATCCGGGCCGGGGAGGGGCTGATCGTCTACTCCGAGCAGTCGGCCTACACGGCGACGATGCTGTCCTCCGGGCCACCCGGCACCCGGCGCGACATCTACCGCCTATCGAGCGAGCCGGGCACGCCGCGGCTGGCCCAGCCGCACATGGCCGGCACCGTTGAGCACCTGGTCCTGAGCGCCGGGCGAGTGCTGGCCGGCCCGGTCGACAACCCGGTCGAGCTGGCCCCCGGAGACTACGTCCGCTACCCGGGCGACGTGCCGCACGTGTTCCGCGCGCTCGAGCCGGGCACGTTCGGCGTCATGGTGTCAGAGCATGTTTCGTAGGTTTCCTAGCCTTTTATAGGAGTGTCTAGTGCTTCCTAGGCCTCTATAAGGTCCTCGACGGCCTCCAGTATCCGGCGCTGCTCGGGCGGCATCGAATCCCAGTGCCGCCGGGTCCGGATGGCGCAGCGGCGCAGTGCCTCCGGCGGCACGGCCCGCAGGGTCGCGTCCAGCAGCGACCACGACAGGTCGCTCAGGCGCTCCCGTAGCCACGCCGGCGAGCGCGGGCACTCGCAATCCTCGGCGAGCGCCTTCAGGTGCTTGGGCAGCCGCTGGTCGGCGGCGAACTGAAGCCGGGCGGTGTCGACCCCGGGACTTGGCGAGCGAACGGCCCGGGCCGCCTCGAAGGCGTTGAGCAGCGGGCTGACATCCCCGGCGGTCAGCGGGTCGTACAGGCCGGGGAAGGGCGCCGCCTCGTATCCGGCGTCGTAGCCGCTGAAGTACAGCGGCGTGGGGCTGCCGGCGGCGGCGAGCACGCCGAGCGCCAGGTCAAGCAGGGTCACCGGCAGGCCAAGGTCGCTGATGGCGTGCACCTGGAGCTCCCCGGGCGACGCCCCGAGGCAGGCCAGCAGCAGCAGTTGCGCCGACTCGCGCGCGGACTGCACGTAGAAGGCGATGTCCGGGCTGTGCAGCCGGATGGCATCTCGCGGCCCGGACGCTGGCGGGCTGGCCCAGGCGAGGAGCCGCCGGTAGATGATCGAGTTGTCCACGACGTGGGTGAACCGGGCGGCCGAGCAGGTGAGGCCACCGCCGGCCGCGGCATCGGCTAGCAGCCATTCGGCCGCCCGCTTGGAGGCCGTGTAGATCTCCGGGGAGTACGGGCGCAGCGCCTTGCCGGTCGAGGCGTAAACGACCTGCGGGACGCCCGCCGCCTGGGCGGCCGCGATGACGTTGCGGGTGCCGAGCACGTTGGTGGTGATCGCGGCGCGCACCTCGGTCTCGGCCAGGCCGGGGTCGCGCTGGGCGGCGACATGGAAGACGATGTCCGGCCGGACCCGCCTGACCAGGGCCGCAAGGGCATCCAGGTCGCGGATGTCGGCTCGCAGGAACTCCGCGCCGGCCGGGTGCGGCCGGCCCGGGGCGCCGTGCCGGGTGACGCTGACCAGGCGCCGGGGGCCGCGCGTGGCGAGCTGCGCCATCAGCGCGGATCCGATGCATCCGGTTCCGCCGGTAACCAGGATGGTCGCGCCCGCCAGCGTGGACCGCAGGTCGTCCTCGGGCATGGTCAGCCCGCGCTGGTGGACCGCGAGGAAGCGCGCGTGCTCGCTGGCCGCGCCGGGCTTGGCCGCGATGAGCCGCGCGGTGAGCTGGCCCAGCCGGGTCCGCGTCGCCGCGTCGAGGCGGGCCTGGCCGGGCCCGGCCGCCTGCCGCATCCGTTCGATGATTTCCGGTACGGTCTCCCCGTCCCCGGCTATTTCCCCCATTAATGGCTCCAATATTTTATTCCGGGCATCGCGGCGTACCCGAAATTACAACACGACGGAAATGCCACGAGTGCAGGTGTTGGCTTATGGGCACGTCAGCGTGTGATCTAATCGCGGCGCGACGTGCGGCGGTACACCGGAGGCGTGGGTTTCGCCGGTTTCGCAAAATATAGCGGCGCGGGCAAGGCGAGTCGTGAACCCTAACCAGAGCCTAGCAGTTCGCTGCGATTTCGCTGGGCAGGCTCGGCTGGATTGCAATCGGCGCCGGTGACGATCCCGGGCTTAGACCTGCGGGCAGGCGGCGGTCCACGTCCAGTTCGAGCCGCTGTTGTGAGCCGTCCCTGACAGCAGCCGGCCTCCCGAGACCGTGGCCTGATAACGCGAATAACCGTTATTTAGGGAAATTGAGACGGTGCTGCCGCTCAGCGTCCACCGGGAGTTATCCGTTGAGCCGTCGTAGCTGCGGTACTTCGTCTCATTAGGGGTCTTCGTCGAGTAATCGACGTATCCGTCGCCGCGGAGATGGAACTTCTGGTGGTATCCGTCGGACTCCGTGGTCAGCCAGTTAGCGCAGTTCGTCACGTCCGCGGCGGTGACGGCGGGAGGCGTCGTCGATGATCCCCCGGCGGGCGTTGACGATGACCCTCCGCCCGTCTGGCCGGACGCGCCCTGATCGCCGCCCAGCGACGTTTGCGGCCCGTGGCTGCCGATGAGGAGCCCCGCCGCGGCGCCTCCGCCGGCCACCAGCACGGCGGCGATGGGGACGACCAGCTTCCAGTTAGTCCCGCGGCGGGACTTCCACGGCCGGTCGGTGTCCGGCGCCACGCCAGCGATCGTCTGCGCGCTGGCCAGTCCGCCCGTTGGCCCGAGCGGTGGCGGTGGCGGTGGCGGCACCGCCTGCGTCGTCGGCCCGGGAACGCCGAAGGCGTGCGGGCCAGGCCCGGCGGCGGGTACCGCGGCCATCCCGCGGTAGCTGTCCAGGGCGCGAGCGACGCTGGACGCGTCCGGCCGCTGCGCGGGGTCCTTGGCCAGCAGCCTGGCCAGCAACTCCGCGAGGGGGCCGGCGTACTGCGGCGGGGGCGGCATGCGGGTGAGGATGCCCGTGATGACGGCGGCCAGGGTCGGCGCGGTGAACGGCGGGGTGCCCTCGGTGGCGGCGTAAAGCGTCGCCCCGATGGCCCAGGCGTCCGCCGCAGCGGTCGCGGGCATGCCCTCAAGTTGCTCCGGGGCCATGTAATGCGCGGTCCCGATCGCCGTGCCGGTGCTGGTCAGCTTGCTGGTGGCATCGGAGACCTGGGCGATGCCAAAGTCGGTCACGATCGCGCGCGACCCGACCAGCAAGATGTTGTCCGGCTTGAGGTCGCGGTGGATGATGCCGGCCGCGTGGGCGTGCGCGAGGGCCGCCGCGATCTGCTGGCCGATCTCCGCCACCCGCGGCCACGGCAGCCGCCCCTGCTGGGCGATCTCGGCGCCCAGGGACTGACCCGGGATGAATTGCATGACGATCCACGGGGCATCGTCGTGCTCCACCACGTCATAGATGGAGATCACGTTCGGGTGCTCAAGCCGCGCGGTGGCGCGCGCCTCGCGCATCGTGCGGGCGATCAACTCGCCGCGATTGGCCGCGTCCGCTTGCGCCGGCAGCAGTACTTCCTTGACCGCCACCTGACGATCCAGGAGCCTGTCGTGCGCACGCCAGACCCGCCCCATGCCGCCTTGCCCGACCTGCTCGGTGAGCAGGTAACGCCCACCAACCAGAACTCCCGCCCCACCCGCCATGGGGGGATGATAGCGGACAGACTCTCCTGCGCGGGCTTACCTGGTAATGCACGGCACCGTGTAGCTACCCGGCTGCGATCCCGCGGTGAGACCGTGGGTGACGTGGGTGAACCCCGGCCACTGCCGGGCCACCGTCGCCTCGTGCGCCAGGAACCGGATCACGCCCTCGCTGACCCGCTCGCCGGGAACCAGTAGCGGGATCCCGGGCGGGTAGGGCGCGAGCAGCACCGCGGTGGTGCGCCCGGCGAGCTCCCCGACCGGCACGTGCTCGGCGTTCCCGGCCGCGAGCTGGCGCAGGGCCTCGGCGGGCAGCGTGTCGGGCTGCGCCGGCTCGGTGTAGACGCTGGCGATCAGGCGGGCGATGTCGCCGTCGCGGTAGGTGGAGTGCAGCCCGTCGCACACCTCGCGCAGGCCGCGGCCGCGGTAGCCCGGGTTGTCCCGCGTGAACAGCGGCATCACCCGCTCCAGGGGCGCGTTCGCGTCGTAGTCCGCCTTGAACTGCTCCAGCGTGGCGATCAGGGGCCGCCACGCGCCGCGTGGCATCCCGACGGTGAAGATGAACAGCGTCGCGTAAAGGCTGGTCTTCTCGACGATCACGCGGTGCTCGGCCAGGTACTTCTGGATGATGACGGCCGGGATGCCGTGCTCGGCGTACTCGCCGTCCAGTGACATCCCCGGCGAGGTGACCGTGACCTTGGTGGGGTCGAGCATCGCGAAGCGGTCATCGACCGCGGCGAAGCCGTGCCAGGCCGCGCCCGCGGTGAGCTCCCAGTCTGCGCGCTCGGGCACGCCCGCCCCTTCCGGGAGGTCGGGCCCCCAGGTGCCGAACCACCAGTCGCGGCCCGCGCCCGCGCGGTTCATCGCGCGCCGGAAGTCGAGGGAATCGGCCAGCGCGCCCGCCACCAGCTCCCGGCCAGCGTCGCCGGCCATGATCGCCGCCGATACCTCGCAGCTGGCCAGGAGCGAGTACTGCGGGCTGCTAGTGGTGTGCATCATGAACGACTCGTTGAACAGCGCCCGGTCCAGCGCCACCGACTCGGAGTCCTGGACCAGCACCTGCGAGGCCTGCGTCAGGGCGCCGAGCAGCTTGTGCGTCGACTGGGTGGCGTAGACAATCGCCCGCTGGGTCCGCGGCCGGGTGTTGTCGATCGCGTGCCAGCCGTCGTAGAACTCGTGGAACCCGGCGTGCGCCAGCCACGCCTCGTCGAAGTGGAAGACGTCCACCGCCCCGTCGAGGAGCCGCTTGACCTCGTCCGCGTGGTACACGATGCCGTCATAGGTCGACTGGGTGAGCGCGATGAGGCGGACCGGGCGGTCCGGGTCGGCGACGAACGGGTGCGCCGCGAGCTTGCGCCGGATGCTGTCGCGGGAGAACTCGCCGCGCGGTATGGGGCCGATGAGGCCGGCCAGGTTGCGCGTGGGCTGGAGGTAGACCGGGATCGCGCCGGTCGCCATGATGGCGTGCAGGACCGACTTGTGGCAGTTGCGGTCCACCAGCGCGACGTCGCCCGCGCCGACGGTGGCGTTCCAGACCATCTTGTTGGACGCCGACGTGCCGCCCAGCACGAAGAACAGGTGATCGGCGCGGAACGTCCGCGCGGCGTGGCGCTCGCCCGCCCCGATCGGCCCGGTGTGGTCGAGCAGCTGGCCCAGCGCCTCCACGGCGTTCGACGCGTCGGCGAGCAGGACGTTGTCCCCGAAGAACTCGCGGAACGCCCGGCCCGCCGGGCTCTTGGCGAACAGCTCGCCGCGAGCGTGGCCCGGGCCCCCCCAGACGGTCGAGTCGCCGCCGGCCCACTCCACCAGCGCCGCGAAGAAGGGGATGGCGCCCGGATCCGGGGCGCTGGAAAAGTGGCTGCTCACGGGGTAGTACGTTACGGGACGCCGGTTCGCCGGCCGCGAGCCGCGGCCACCTCAACCCAGCAACCGGCGCCACCTAACGACACGGGCCGGCTGCTAGTCGACATCCCGATCGCGGCGGTGAACTGGTGCCCCCATTCGCACGCGAACGCGCATGACCGGCCCCCCAACCCCGCTGGATCGCGGAAGCTCCGCAAGCGATCGGCCAAAGGCCGAGTGCCGTTACTTATGCCGCGAATCGCGGCATAAGTAACGGCACTCGCGGGTTAGCAACGCTCTCGCCACCCGCCAGTGGGGCTGATGATGCACCAGGGGCTGCTGGTGCCAGTGGTACGAGGGAGGGAGCTGGCGGGCATCGGCGCCAGGACGCCGAACTTTAACCAGTCCTGCGGACTGTTCCCAGGGTTCTCTCAGCCTGCGCTTCTGCGTGTCCCAGAGCGGGTGCTGACACTCACCAGTATGAACAACAACATGTACCAGGGCATCGGCGCGGACGACATGCCGACCGCGCCGATCCGGGTGGCCCCGGTGGCCCCCGGCGGCCCCGGGGGCACCGGATCGGCTCCCGGCCCGGGCGGCCCCCGGGCCGCGTGGTCTCGCGGCAAGCGCGCGGCCGCCGTGGCCGCCGTCTGCGCGGTGGTCGGCGGCGGCACCTTCGCCGCCGTGGAGGTGGCCTCCGGCTCCCCGGCCCCCGGCTCCTCCGCGGTGACGCAGGCGGCGGGCACGCAGGCCGGCACCCCGGCGAGCCTCACCGCGCAGGCCTCGGTGCTGCGCGACGTCATCACCACCCCGGGAATCCGGCGGCTGGCCCGGCTGCGCCATCTCGGCGGCATGTACGGCCAGTACACCTTCCAGACCAAGAAGGGACCGCGGACGCTGGCGTTCGAGCGGGGGACGATCACCTCGGTCGGCGGCGGCGACGTGCAAGTGCGCGCGGCCGACGGCACCACCTGGACGTGGGTGCTCACCGGGACCTCGGTCGTCCGCGAGAGCGGTGCCAAGGAAGCCCAGACCGCCCTGGCCGCGGGCCAGGCCGTGTTCGCAGGCGGCCAGGTCGCCAGCGGGACCCGGGACGCGCGCCTTATCGTGATCAGGAAGGCCGGGGCGTCCCCGCAACCCTCGGGGACCTCTTAGGGCCGCGAAGCGGCAGGCGTGTGATGGAAGACGGTGACCGGATCCCCCGGGTGCTCGTAATCGACGACGAGCCGAACATCCGTGAGCTGGTCCAGGTGGCCCTCAAGTTTCACGGCTGCCTGGTGACCAGCGGCGCGACCGGCAAGGACGCCCTCGCGCTAGCCGCCTCCGACAAGCCTGACCTGATCATGCTGGACGTGATGCTGCCGGATACCGACGGCTTCGAGGTCTGCCGGCGGCTGCGGGCCAGCGGCGACGACGTGCCCGTCATCTTCCTCACCGCCCGCGACACGACCTCCGACACCGTTACCG